>JAJFVF010000009.1 GCA_021371935.1 bacterium | reverse complement strand
GCCCAGGTGCACAGCATCTCCCCCGAACCGCTGCCGAGGTCGAGCACTCGGGTTCCCGTTTCCAGACGCAACGCCGCGCCGAGAGTGGTGAGCTTTTCGGGTGTGAACGGGTTATGGATGCGGTGAGCGCTTTCCGTGATGTTGAAAATCCGTGGAATGTCCATTTTGGGAAATCTCCTTATGGGTGTGAATAGATTCGGCCACAGCACGACATAACTTGAGTTTGCGACGCAATATAGGTAAATTATATTACCTCTATCGGGACACACATTCAAGTCTTCGTCCAGCCGGGCCAGGGTGCACTTGATTTTTTCTGCTGTATGGATAATAATACCTATAGTGAGCAACAAGCGTAGGTAATTCTATCCATGAAAAAACGAGGCCCAACCGCTTCCGCAAGAGAAGACGCAAAACGTCTGGTAAGAGAGAAAAGCGGGATCATCCGGACTGCTGAAGCCATTCAGGCAGGTATTCACCCGCGTACCCTTTACGAACTTCGTGACGCGGGAGAACTGGTGCAGATATCGCGCGGCGTATATCGCCTGGCAGATCAGCAGCCAGTATCCAACATTGATATTGTGACTGTAGCAGCACGCATTCCAAGGGCAGTTATCTGTCTTGTTTCGGCTCTGGCCTTCCATGACATTACAACGCAGATTCCTCACACCATTTCCATAGCACTCGAAAAAGGTGCTGAAACGCCGCGACTGGACTATCCGCCTATCACTGTTCATCGCTTCTCTGGCGATACCCTCACTCAGGGGATTCAGGAGCATAAAGTGGATGATGTTAGGGTTCGGGTATACGGCCCAGAGAAAACACTGGCGGATTGCTTCAGGTTCAAAAACAGGCTTGGAATGGACGCTGTTTTGGAGGCACTGAAGCTTTATAAGGCAAGGAAACCATTCGATATTGGTGAGCTTCTAAAGTATGCCAGAATATGCAGAGTCGAAGCCGTTATGAGGCCCTATATCGAGGCAATGCTGTGAATACCAGACCCATCAAGAATCTTCCTGCTTCAATCCGGTAGCGCCTTCTCAATAAAGCTAAGGCTGATAACCGGCCATTTGCTGAACTGCTGCAGTATTACGCGATGGAGCGCTTTCTGTATCGCTTATCACAGTCTCAGCATGCGGACAGATTCGTCCTAAAGGGTGCTCTACTATTGCGCGTCTGGAACTCTCCCGAAACCCGACCAACAATGGACATTGACATGCTTGGAAGAACCAGCAACAGCGAGCCGGATGGGCTCATCTGCCGATGAGAAGATCACCCTAATTCGCAGGCTCTTTCGTGGACGCGATGATGTATACGCTCGCCGATGGGAAAGCCCAAAGACCAGCAAGTCGGGTTATCAACCAGCCTGCCGCAACGAGTGGGTAAATAGACTGTGCGATAAGCGCCGCGTGAAATGTGCAGACTGTCCAAATCGTGAGTTTCTTCCTCTCACTAAAGCAGTTGTTCGCAATCACGTTGCAGGTCATGAGCGGAACAGCTCTGACAGCTCACACAGTTTCGTCATCGGCATCGATCCAATGCTCAGTGACGAAACCTGCTGGTCCCTTGCGGCTGATTTTGATAAGGCAACCTGGCAAGAGAGATTCGGCGGCGTTTACGGAAACGATATAATACCAAATGCAGGAGCACTAGTTATGTCGAAAAGAACTGAGATATTTGGGCCATTAGCTGACGACTATGCGCGATATCGGCCTGGTTATCCGGCAGAAGTGCTTGATGAGCTGATTCGCGTGTGTGGACTCAGGCGCGCCTGGATCGTGGCTGACATCGGCTCTGGTACAGGTAATCTGGCACGGTTGTTTCTCGATGCCGGATATCAAGTGGTCGGGGTGGAGCCGAATCGTGAAATGCGCGAAGCTGCTGAGCGGTTGCTGGCGGGGTACTCGACATTCCACAGCTTGGAGGGTGTAGCGGAGCACATCCCGCTCGACGCATGCAGCATTGATCTGATTGCTGTAGGCCAAGCACTTCATTGGTTTGACACCGTAGAAGCGCGAAACGAATTCCTTCGTATCCTCCATCCAGGTGGTTGGGTAATCGTGACATGGAACGACCGTCTGTGTGACGCAACTGCATTCACGAGAGAGTATGAAACTCTCACACAATCCTGGGCAGACGTGCAGCCACCGTTACCGCATGCGGCTGCTCCCTTCCAGACTGGACTCGACCATCTATTTGGGGCTGTCACTCCGCATTCTGGCAGCTTTCAGCACACCCAAAGCTTCGATCTCGAAGGTCTTCTCGGGCGTGCACGCTCTTCCGGATTCATACCGCAAACTGGTGCCTCTCATTATGCTGAATTCACCAGCTTGATGACCAATCTGTTTACCCGCCATCAATATGATGGCATGGTCGAGTTTCACTATATTACGCGACTCTATCTCGGACAGTTGGGTTGATTACTCGTCGCGGTGAACACGCTCATCTTGCTCCATCGGCAACAAATGCTGGACCAGTGGGTGGTACGTCTCTCGACATTCCTTGATATCGATCACAAGCAGATCGGCAGAATTAGCGGCAGTAAGCACCGGCCTACTGGCATCATAGATGTTGCGCTTCTCCAGAGCCTGTGCAGAAAAGGTGTTGTAGACGATATCGTCGCCAACTATGGGCATTTGGTTGTCGATGAATGCCATCATATATCCGCGAGCAGTTTCGAGCAAGTAACGCGCGCATGCAAGGCGAAGTATGTGCTTGGGCTGTCGGCGACACCTGCTCGAAAAGACGGGCATCATCCTATCATCTTTATGCAGTGTGGCCCGATTCGCTACAGAGACAACGCCAGGGATCAAGCGGCATTGCGCCCATTCGAACACAAGCTGATCGTTCGTAGAACCAATTTCAGATTGCCGCTGGAGCTGTCTGTTCAGGAGAAGCCGCCAATCCAGGACACCTACTCCGCCATCATTGCAGACACACACCGCAATAACATGATCATTGATGATGTCATCACAGCCGTCGAACAGGGGCGTTCGCCGGTCGTTATCACCGAGCGCAAGGAACATCTGGAATTCATTGCCGCTGAACTTAGCAAAGCCGTTAAGAATGTAATCGTGCTCAAAGGTGGTATGGGTACGCGTCAGAGAAAAGCGGTAGCTGAGGAACTGGCTGAGATACCAGATGCAGAAGAACTGGTGATAGTCGCGACAGGTCGATATCTCGGCGAAGGATTCGACGACGCCCGACTCGACACTCTCTTCCTCACAATGCCGATCTCCTGGAAAGGCACCCTCGCTCAATACGCAGGACGACTGCACAGGCTTCACGCTGCCAAGAACGAGGTCCGCATATACGACTATGCCGACTTAAATGTGCCAATGCTCGCCAGAATGCATGATAAGCGGCTCAAAGGATACAGAGCGATTGGCTACATCTTCTCTGAAGTGAAATCAACCTGATACAGGATGGCCGCGACTGTTGCCCATTATCGGCTATTATGCAATACCAATGCATGATTGCCAATATGCGATGTACTGCGTTTCGTCAACAGCTTGGACCAATGCCGGGTACACACGATGTTTATAGCAAGTTTCCTCTCCCTTGACGGAGAGAATGCTAAGGCGAAACAACAACTGTGAACTGGCAGTGCAGTAAGCAACACAAAGATTGCAGGACCTGCATTGTGAGTAGTTTCTCCAGGTCTGCAATATTAGCTAACATCATCAGAATCTGCAACCACGATAATGTCAATATCCTTGGTTTTTCTCATTATGCGGTTGATGATCGATCCCTTCATGATTTCTTGAACCCGACTGCGAGCGGATTGACCCATTACGATGACAGTTGCTCCAGACTGGTCAGCATAGCGGATTATCTCATTAGCAACCGAGTCTCCCTCTAATTCTACTGCTTTACCCCCAAAATTTCTGGTGAGTTCATAAACGCCCTGAAGCTGCTCCTGTTCTCGTTTGGTCAGGTTTGCTCCCGGTGTCCGCACGAACATGACATCAAAAGTGCCCTGCATGCGTTTTGCTATTCGGTAACCTCGACGAACGAGCCTTTGTGCCATCGGACGAGGACCGACACATACAAGCACATGCTCACGAGCAAGTTTGCCCTGGGACATGTCGTGCGCCTGCATGTATTCGTGGAGTTGCTCGTCTACTTCTTCAGATGTTCTCTGCAGAGCGAGTTCACGCAGCGCGACTATGTTGCCCTTGCGAAAGAAATTGGCAAGCGCCTGGGGAATCTTTTCCTCGTGGTAGATATCGCAGCGCCTCAGGCGATTAATGAGGGCATCAGGGGTATGGTCCACAAGCTCAATCTCGTCTGCGGTGTCGAGCACCCAGTCCGGGACGGTTTCGCGGACTCGCACGCCGGTAATCTCGTAGACTACATCATTCAGACTTTCAACGTGTTGAATATTGAGGGTTGTTATGACATTGATTCCAGCATCTCTTATCTCTTCTACACTCTGCCAGCGTTTAGCATGCACTGTGCCTGGGACATTCGTGTGAGCCAGTTCGTCTATCATGACCCATTCCGGGTTGCGGGCTATCACGGCTGCAGTATCGACTTCATAAAACTCAGCGCCGCGATATTCGAGCTTCTTTAAAGGTATCTGCGCGAAGCCTTCCATAAGCTCGGCAATTGCAGGGCGTCCGTGGGTCTCGATCAGGCCGATAACGATATCTTCGCCCCTACTGAGGCGACGCCGGGCTTCGGAAAGCATCTTATATGTCTTTCCAACCCCGGAAACCGATCAAAGAAATATCTTTGTCTACCTCGCTGATCGGTCATCTTGCACTTCCGCTCGCTGTATCCAGCGCTTTGTTGATTTCGAGCACATTTACCCTCGGCAATTGAGCGTATGCATTGGCTACGCTTATGTCGGGGTCCAGCCCACTACCCGAAGCCGTGACCATGTCCGCAGGTATCTAGTTCTTGGTAAGACTTGGATTCCGTCGTGCCGTGTCTCTTATCCGCTCATTTACCGAATCGACGAGCACTCGACTGGTGGGTCCAAGGTTCGATCCGCCGGATGCTGTCGCGTCATAACCTTTGCCTGCTGCGGATGGCCTGGGATGGAAATAGCCTAGCTGAGTGAACTGCTGCCCAATCAAATTCGAGCCTATTATCTTTCCGTGCTCTCTTATCAAACTGCCCCTTGCCTGACTTGGAAAAAGTAACTGTGCTATACCGGTCATTGCCAGAGGATAGAGCACTCCGAACATCAGTATTGTAACAAATGCCACACGAATCGCGATAGATGTGTGTCTTCCCATCATTCACCTCCAGCCAGACCAAATGCGACCAAAACCATATCGATCACCTTAAGTCCCATAAACGGAACGATGATTCCCCCAAGTACATATATCAATAAGTTGCGTTGCAAAAGCGACGCCGCACCAAGTGGACGATATTTAACTCCATACAAAGCGAGGGGAATTAGCGCAACTATTATCAGCGCGTTGAAGATGATCGCCGACAGGATTGCGCTATGCGGCGAGTGTAAATGCATGATATTGAGCTTGTTGAGTACCGGGTAAGTCGAAGCAAAAATGGCCGGGATGATGCCAAAGTACTTGGCGACGTCATTTGCAATGCTGAAAGTGGTAAGCGCACCGCGAGTCATGAGAAGCTGCTTACCTATCTCGACAATCTCAGTGAGGATAGTCCTACAGAGCGGTCTAGGAATTGTGAATGTGCGCTACTCCTCCACAAAGTAGCGAACGTTCGTGATTACTATATCGCGGCGAGTCATAAGAGCAAACTTAATGAGCAGAGATGACTGGTTGTGGAGAATCCGATGCCACCACTTCCGCACCACGAATTCGGGCAAAACCACTGTGATAACATAACCCGGCCTTTCCTTCTTTGCCTCATCAAGATATCGAAAAAGTGGACTAATGATCGTCCGATATGGTGACTCAAGAATGACCAGAGGTATATCCATCCCGAATATTTCCCATCGGTCTCTCAACAAAGCGGTCTCCACGCCGTCCACCTCGATATATAACGCTCTACAATCGTGAGAGAGGCTGCGGGCGTATTTCAAAGCAGGCATCACTCCCTTATGAATGCTGGAAACCAGAACGATGGATGTGGACTTTATCGGCTCTGGCTCTTTATAGTGATCTTCGGAAAGCCTGAGTTGATTGCCTAGCTTGATGTAGTGCTGGTGAATTTTGTAGAAGACGAGTACGAGCGCCGGAATTAGAAAAATAACGATATATGCGCCGTGCATAAACTTTACCGACGCTATTACAATGGCTACTACGCCTGTTGCAAAAGCCCCAATGCTGTTAATTATTGCGTGTGTGCGCCATCTATTCAACTTGAGGCGACGGTGCCTGATTACCATACCTGTCTGGGACAGCGTGAATGTCACAAATACACCTACTGCATACAGCGGGATCAGAGCGTGAGTCTCACCGTGAAATATCACAATCAATAGTGCGGCTATCGTTGCAAGAGCAGTGATTCCGTTTGAAAAGACGAGTTTATCGCCCAGGTTCGTGAGTTGTCTGGGCGCAAATCTATCTCGCGCCAGAATCGAACTGAGCCTGGGAAAATCCTGGAATGCCGTGTTGGCGGCCAGAATCAGGATTGCGGCTGTTGCATATTGGATGAGATAATAGAACCATCCTTTGCCGAACGTGCCTCTTGCTATCTGAGATATAACGGTCTCATGCTCTGATGGGAGAACTCTATATAAGTGCGCAAGATAGGTGCTGCTCATAAAAAGCGCACCCAGAATGCAGGCCATTATTGCCACTGTTGTCGCAGCATTTTTCGACTCGGGCGGTCTGAATGCAGGTATGCCGTTGGCGACCGCCTCAGTTCCGGTAATTGCCACACATCCCCCCGAAAAGGCTCTCAGAACAAGCCATAGTGAAAGTGTGCCTGTTATGGGGACCGATTCCGTCGGTGGAATTATGTGATGGATCGGTGCGTGCGTGATTGCTTTGAACAAACCCACAGCCGTCATGGCAAAAAGGCTAAACAAGAAGATATAAGTAGGAGGAGCAAACAGCCAGCCGGACTCTCGGAGGCCGCGCAGATTGGCAAACGCTACGATTGCTACAAACACAACTCCGAGCAGGACTTTATAAGGGGCAAGGTCTGGATAAGCCGAGACAATGGCAGCTACTCCAGCAGCTATACTAACCGAAACCGTTAGTACATAATCTGTCAAGAGAGACGCTGCGGCGATAAGACCGAGAAGAACCCCCAGATTCTCCTTTGTTACTGTGTAACTGCCTCCGCCGTGAGGGTAGGCGAATATCGTCTGTCGATATGAAAGAGCAACAATCCCAAGAAGAATTGCAATTGCCACTGCTATCCACTGAGACACATGCCATGCTCCCGTGCCGATAACGACCAGCGCGAGTAGTATTTCCTCAGTTGCATATGCTACCGACGACAAAGCGTCCGAAGCAAATACGGGCAGGGCAAGAAACTTAGGCAGCCGTTCGTGTATCTGCCGGGCTGTCGGCAATGGCTTGCCCAGCAGCAACTGCCTCAATTTCGTAAACACTTCGAAACCTCCCAATAGCATTACACAAACAGTGTAGGACATTGGCTATTAAGAGTTAGTAAATGAGCAACGCACTGATGTTAAGATTTTGTATAGCTGGAGTTTCTACCCAGTGGTGAAACGAAAACCGACGCCGGTCTCAGTGAGGATGTAGCGAGGCGAGGATGGTTTCAGCTCTATTTTCTTGCGAAGATGGCTTATGTGGACTCGAAGTGTCTGGGCGTCCTCGGCGTACTCCGGCCCCCAGACTTTCTCCAGCAGCATTTTCGAGGTGACAACGCGGTCGGAGTTCTGTGCAAGGTACGCAAGGATATCGAACTCCATTCGAGTGAGTTCTATTTCTTCGCCCAAACGCTTCAGCGTGCGTTTGGCTATATCTATCTCCAAATCGCCGGTCTGAATGACGGGCGGAGAAGTAACGCGGGATGCAGACCTTCTGAGCAGAGCACGAATTCTCGCAAGCAGTTCTGTAGTGGAAAACGGCTTGGTAAGGTAATCATCTGCTCCGATGTCGAGAGCGGTAGCCTTTTCGGTATCGCCGCCGATGACCGACAGCATCAGAATTGGGCCCTCGTACCAGCTGCGGAGTTCCCTGCATACTTCAGTTCCCCGCAGACCCGGCATAGCCATATCGAGGATAACAAGATCAGGTGGGTTGTCAATTGAAAGGTCAATGGCCTCGTCACCGTTTGTTGCCAGAACAACATCATACTTGCGTGCAGTAAGTATCGACTTGAGTGCTCTGCGGATTTGTTCCTCGTCGTCCACTACCAGAATTCTTGGGTTTTTCTCAGGTGCGCTCATTGCAACTCTGGAACCTCCTCAAGTGGAAGCGAGATCACAAATCGCGCTCCGTGTGGTATGACATCCTCAACCCATATCTTGCCGCCATGGAATCGCACAATCTCTCTGGTAACTGCAAGCCCCAGACCCGTGCCGGAGGCGGAGCGGGATGAGGACTCGCCTCTATAGAATTTCTCGAATATCTTCTCGCGTTCGTCAGGTCGGATACCGGGTCCCTGATCCTCGACCCACATTCTGATCACACTGTCATCGACTGATGCACCCATCCGAACAGGACTGTCCGATGGGGAGTATGTTAGCGCATTTGCGAGCAGGTTCTCCACGGCTCTTGCCATCTGCGTGAAATCCACGAGGACCATAGGCAAAGAGTCCGGCAGCAAGACCTCGACTCTGGACTTCTGCTTTTGGGGCACTTTGGACACGACGGCCCACAGCACATCTGCAAGTTCAAACCATTCTTGCTTTGGCTCCCACGCCGCAGACTCCAAGCGAGACAAGTCCAGAAGGGCGTTTATGCTTGCCGTTAGCCGGTCGATGTCATCCTGCATGCTAGATAACTCCGGTCGGACTTTCTGCGAGTCCCATTCAACATCCTCGGCAGCAAGATTGCTTATCGTTGCCGCAATAGAAGCGATTGGCGTTTTCAGTTCGTGAGAGACGGAAGACATCAGAGTAGATTTGAGTCGGTCAGCCTCCCGTAGAGCGTCCGCCTGGACAGCAGTCGATTGCAGTCGCTTTCGCTCAAGGAACGCTGCCGTCTGATTGGCCGCTGCCACCAGTGGGCGAACGCCATCTATCGAATAAGGCCGCCCATCCGTTCGCGGTCCTACATAAAGAATGCCTTCCTGTCTTTCCGCGGTTTGCAGTGGTATGAAAACATCATTGCGGCCATCCTCGATACCGGCCTGGCTGTGCGTGACCGATATAGGCCATCCGGCAGCAGCGGGATCAGAGCGTTTCTCGATTTGGGGCAGTCCGACTGCTTTCGATTGTGTATAGGCCCATTCGGCTATCTGCGAAACCGATGGGTCGAGTCGGCAGCTTCCTTCAGCGATTGACATCATTTCGTAAAGTCTGTTCTCCTGGTCTACCAGAAACAGCGCACCGCAGTGCGCCCCCGCTATCTGCGTTATCTCGTTCATAAGAAGCTCAGCTACGTCCGAGACAGAGGCATCCGACACGAGACGTGCACTGAACTGGTTCAACATGGCCAATTCACGTCCCCGAGCAAGAGCTTCGGCCTCGCGGTCCCGCATTCGTCCTGTCTGCATTCCCATCGCTATCGCTACGACCAGAAAGACGAACAGCGAAAGCCAATCCTTGGGATCGTGTACAATTAAAGTATCATATGGGGGCAAGAAGAAAAAGTTCCACGAGAAGAAAGCAAGCAATGCTGCAAGTAAAGCGGGCCTTACACCACTGAGTCCGGCAACCAACCCTACTATAAGCAGGTACAGCAACGCCCACTGTCCCCTGGCGAAATGCAGCCGTCCCGGGAAGAATATTGCTGTGGCGATCACAACACACGTAACCGCGAATATATAGCTATGCTGTTTTGCAAAAGATTGGAGAACCCGCATTTGCATCACCTTAAGTGGTTACCGTAACATAATAGCTATGTAACCAAAATCTGACAAGTGTTATTGGTGGTGAAGTGTGCTGGTTGATATCCGCAGCCGAAAGCATTATCTTCATACTACAGTAAAGGTCTCTTATAGACTCTCTCTTAAGGTCTCGTGCGCAAGAACTCAGCTACATAAGAATCCAGACTGATCTGCTCGTTAGGGGCAATGGCCGCTCCTGACGCCTGCCTCCAATTAGGACCTCAGAAGGAATTTCGGGATTGTCTTCGTAATGTGTTGAACAGGACTGGTGCCGCTGAAGTTTGTTGCGATGGCACGCAGGACTTGAGTGACATAGTAGTCCTTCTCCACGATCCGGGCGCTGATGCGTTCCAAGCCGTGCTGCTCTTTTAACCAGGCGGTCGTTTCGGTGAGAATCGGACCAAAGTCCTCGTGCTCACAAAGCTTCATTTCGCTAGCCACTCCTTAGCATATCTCATGCATCGCAGTCGCCCGAAGTCGTACCTGGACAGCGGGTTCAACGACGATCTTAGCGTCACAAGTTCTGGTTTTCTGATCCTCGCCTCCTGTCCCAGCGCTCCGAGCATGGCTCGCACTCGCGGCGGCTCCTGCATTGCTGCTTCGGCCAGCTTGGCAAACACTCCTGGCTCTTTGATGATATGCAGCAGCCTACGGACAGTTTCCTCTGGGGAACGCTCACTTGTTGTGCCCCTCTCGCGCAGAAACTCCAGGATAGCAGCTTCACGTGTGTCTATGCAGATGCTGGAGACAGGGCGGCGGACCGTGACCTTTACGCCAGCCACGCTTGCCGGCGCCTTGCTCTTGGAAACGGCGTATGATGGCTCAACCGGCACCTGCGTGCTTAGCCCAAGCACTCGTGCGGCGGTGTAGCCGGTAGGGCGAGCATCAGATGGGAGAAGCTTCGAGATCAAGGCAGCAGGCGAAACCTTGCTTTCACCCAGAACAGTCTGCTTTGGGCGATAGTAGACTCCTTTGCGCACGCGCTTAACCAATCCCTCACGATAAAGCCGGGATAATGCCTGGCTAACTGCCGCAGGCGGCATGCCATTAAAGTCCGTGTATACCCAGACTCGGTCGGTTGATTGCGAGATGGCCTCTCTGACCGCCGACGCGACTGACCTCTCCTGTTTATTCTTAATAGCTGATCGCATTGTCTATAGTCCTTGTAGATTGCTCTTACAGTATATTATGCCCTGACAGGGGATTGTTGTCAAGTATTATGTACTATATTCTTGACATACAGCCATGCGATCTTTAGGGCGGAATGCTTAAAAGAATCAAAAAACTCCATTTATCTAAACGCTAAAGTTGTTTACACTGACGCAGATGCCAGCCAAGTCTTCAGGCATGTGCGGTAGACACATGCGATTATCCGCTATCGGCTGTACGATACATTGCATTTGATCAACCACTTGGACCAATGCCTGCCTCTATAACTCCGAATATTGCACTGCCAGAATACCCGGTGCGACTGGCAGCATAGTATTCCCCATATGGATCAGCCATCCCTTTTCAGTCATATCAGCATAGTCGACCATAAGCGATTGCAAACCGGAAGCCATTGCTGATCGTGGGGTAGCAGCCGACTTCACTTCCACCGGAATCAATCGACCCTGATCCTCAATTACAACGTTCACTTCAGTCCCGTGGCTTGTTCGCCAGACGTAAGCTTGCTTTGTGTAATTATGCAATTACAATGCAGCATTACACACAGATTGCCCGGGACACGCAGTTCGAACCTAATCAGCATATGCATCAGCGAAAGAAAAACAGAAAGCCATGCAGGCCACCCGATTACTTCAAACCTCCACTAACTCACACTCAAAAACCCTGTTTCTCCAGCTCAATTTGAACGTTTGGTCATGCTCCGGTATTCCGTCGGGGCTACCACTTCTCTGTATACTAGCGAGCCAGTGGTTGGCTCGCTATTGTCATTTATGGGTGAAAGTGGATCCCGCAGCTTTCCTTCCACTGCTTTTCGTACTTCTAGGTCGACCGATGCATAGGCTTTTTCAATGTCGGCGACTTTTCCCTTTCGGATCAACGCTGCAGCTTTTCGGATTTAGCCACATTATTCAGCATCCTCAGGTCGTTTAACTCATTAGAAATTGAGCTAATCTTCTAACCATTTCGGGCGCTTGCGCGCCGGATCTGCGGCTTTGGTTTGACGATGTATGTGTAAATGCTCATATTTCTATTTCTCCTTTTTATATAGACCAAAAATGCTCGACCGTTATAAATAGGTGCCGGTAATGGACTTCGCGACAGCGGTCAGAGATCTGAAACGCTATCCTTGATATTCGAACCTGCCAGGAATTACCATTATCTCGTATCGATTACCGTGCCATTCACGCACAAACCGGGTCCTAATAATGGAGTAAATAGGCGTCTCTTGTGCGTTGAGCAATTTAGTCGAATCCACTCGTCTCGAGAATTTCGGACATAGTTGCATGCAAGTTCTCTGACAGCCCACCGTAGTGAAGCTCTTGGATCCGATATAATGAAATATGGATGGCTGTAATCAGGCGGGCTTTTGTGGAACATTTCCCGCCATAAATGCTTCAGCCCGTTATACGGAAGGTGCGGCAGGTCTGAGAGTTGATTTTGGATAGTGTTCATTGCTCTTCTCCGATGATTTTGAATAGTAATTGATACAAAATGTTGTGAAAAGGGTTCATGAGCCAAGTTGATACCGTCCGCTCATGAATCGTTGTCAAGGTAGGACTTAAGCTGAGCTATGGCGAATGGCTACATAGACGTTCTTTGCTGCGTTCCAACATACAGTCGAAGCTCAAAACACTACAAAACTACTAGATAGAATTGACGGCTATAATCGTATCGATGTGTTCGAAATGCCAAAATATCCAAGCACAGCCTTAAACACAGCGATAATTCTAGGAAACTTGCGGCGATGTAACGCAGACATTGTTGCTGACTCCTGTGTATTCGGGTTGTGAAATGCACGCTCTTGATGCGACACAGTTGGAATGCAAAAGCCGGCAACAGATCTGCATCAAAACCAAGGAGAATCAGAAAATATGAAATACAGCAAGTTATTGGCAGTTGTTTTTACCACAGCAGCGGCAGTTGTGTTCAGCAGTGTTGCCGGCGCGGCGACATTCCAAGGGCTGGGCGATCTTCCTGAAGGCAGATACGAGAGTGGTGCCTATGGCATATCTGCCGATGGGTCTACCGTGGTTGGATATGGTTACTCAGCTTCCTCTTTATACTGCGAAGAAGCTTTTCGCTGGACTGCAAGTAGTGGAATGGTGAGTCTAGGAGATCTTCCTGGTGGAAACAGCGCCACCAATGCTAAGGGCGCTTCAGCAGACGGATCTGTCGTAGTTGGATTCAGCGGCTCGTCGACCGGCCCCGAAGCTTTCCGCTGGACTGCAAGTGATGGCATGGTCGGCTTGGGTGATCTTCCTGGTAACAGCATCTGGAGCGAGGCCTTTGGCGTGTCTGGGGATGGATCTGTCGTAGTTGGATTCAGCAGCAGTTCGCTAGGTTGCGAAGCTTTCCGTTGGACTATGAGCGAAGGCATGGTAGGCTTAGGCATTCTGAGTGACTACAGCCAGGCATTCGGCGTATCTGCAGACGGATCTGTCATCGTCGGAGATAGCGGAAATGAAGCATTCCGCTGGACTGAGAGTGGAGGTATGGTTAGTCTAGGTGATCTCTCTGGCGGAGACGTAAAAAGCGTGGCCTATGCTGCATCCGGAGATGGGTCAGTCATAGTTGGCAGAAGTAGTTCCGCACTCGGCACTGAAGCTTTCCGTTGGACTGCAAATGATGGTATGGTCGGCCTGGGCGTTCTCTCTGGAGGCGAATTCTGTAGCACTGCCCATGGTATTTCGTCAGATGGATCTGTAATAGTCGGAGAAAGTAGTTCGATGCTGGGCGTTGAAGCCTTTCTGTGGACACAAATTACCGGTATGGTGAGTCTATCCTCGCTGCTCGGCTCTGCGATACCCGAAGGCTGGAGATTATTTGATGCTCAGGATGTAGCTGTTAATAATAACATCGCCACGATTGTGGGACGTGGTAAGAGTCCGTCTGGTTACGAGGCGTTCATAGCCACTGTAAATTTACCGCTTGCGCCAGTGGTGCCCGAGCCAGGCTCATTCCTCGCACTAATAGTGGGAGGATTAGGATTTGTCGGGTTTGCCTGCAGGAAGAGATAGTTGTCGGCACAAAAAGTGCATTCTTATGATGTGTACTTTTAAGCATCTTCGATTTCGAGGAAATGGAAAGCGATAAG
Organism: bacterium; assembly: GCA_021371935.1. NCBI lineage: Bacteria > bacterium. The sequence continues at coordinate 253,266 of JAJFVF010000009.1, read as the reverse complement.
CCGGTTTACAGAAGAATCCGAATAGATCACCCTTTTCCGAGTGTGGCCAATGCATCTTGAGCACTAGAGAAGAAGTTTGAGAAGATGCAAAGCAGCCTACCAATAAAGAAGCGAGAAACCGTCTCTGCGATGGTTTCTCGCTTTCTGCGATTTACAGACATAAACACCGGAATCTAGCGCGCATTATTCACGAGAGACGTGAATGATGCGCGGCCCGGACCCTAATTATGCTCGACGAGCATAATTAGGGCTAGAACGTCACACCGAACTGGACAACTCCCTCTCCGGCGCGATATGTATCCGGTCCATACGCAAAGGTCGTCCCGGCAGGATTGCCGCCGCCGTCATAATTGATGTATTGATAACCAACGTTGAACGCCGTATTCGGATTCAACTTATAAGCCCATCCTATTGTCAGATAGGTCTCGGTGGCATCACTGAGCGCGGCAGAATCCGGGCGAAATCTGACCCACTGATAGCCCAGAGCAACCGAATTGGCCTTAGACAGACCCCATTGCAGGCCGCCTTCGGCTTTAATGATATTGTCGTTTTGTGTCAAAGCGGAATTACCGGTAACAGACGACGGGTCCTTCACAGTCAGGTATTCGCCATTAGCCACGAAGTTCAGGTTGCCCATCAACGGGTACACAAGATCAGCATAGGGACCCTTAATATTTACCGGGTTTGCCCAATGGCCTATCTTGTCCCAAAAACCCGCTGCAGTGAAGTTGCGGCCAATAGACTTATAGCCCGCACCCACACCCAGCTTGCCTACCATCGCGCCAAATCTGCCGTCCCAGGCTATGGCGTCGTCATTGACATCCGTGACGCCAACTGCACCCTCACGGACCAGCGCATCGCTTTGAGTCCAGCTTCCTGCAAAGTTGAACATGCCGACAGGCACGGACAGGTCAGTGCCATAGACCCTGGCCTGATCGTAATTGGCTTGTATATTGAACTCGTCCTCGGACCATGATTGATAGAACGTAAAACCGGCTTTCCCACTCCATGGTATGCCGACCACAGCTCTACCACCAGCCGTCTGCGAAACCAGTTGAGTCAGTCCGCCGACTGCGTTGCCGCCAAGCTGGTTGAATGTGCCGATACTGTTTCTCGGCTGACCGGTCAGTCCATTGACCAGGTAGTCGTTAAGATCGTTTTTCGCGGCAAACAGAGTAATGTCCACCCCACCGAAATTGTTCATCAGGCTGATACCATCCATAGGGTAGTAGCCGTCATCGGTCTTGAGGATTGTCGTATACGAGTCAACATCGATCTTCTTCAGAGTATACGGCGTGAACTGGATTGGGAAACGACCAGCTTTCACGTTGCCGCTGCAGATCCCGGCGTCAATATACGCATAGTAGGGAAAGAAAGCGTCAACAAACTGGTGAGTCAGGTCCCCAACCGTCCGGGTATCGTTTCTTGAAGTCTGGCGAACACCATCAACATAGTCGTCCACTGCAACCAGATAGTTGAGATAGTTGCCATAGTCGATAGTCGCGTTTGCAGTGGTACTGCAACTGATGCGTCCTACGACATTAAGATCAAAATCACGCACCACTCCTATCGTGCGGCCAAGCGTCGCTGTAAACGGGATCGTTCGGTTATCCAGGTCCACTGCCGGCACAATGCCGCTTCTGTGATCGTTGGCAATTGCAAATACATTGGCATCACCTGTAAATTTCACCCGTCGGACCTCAGCCTCAAGCACAGCCACTCTGCAGGTGAGATCGGCCACCTGGGTCTTTAAAGTGTCTACATCCACACCCAATGACTCAAGCTCACCGCGAAACTCGTCAACAAGTTTGCGCACGCACTCCAGGTCTTGCTTGGTTGCAAGATTGGCCAGACTTGGAGGCGGCATGATCTCGCTCTTTTTGGCATAATCCTTAAGGGCATCGTCAAGCTCTTCCTGTGTGATTACCCCGCCTCTCTCACTCGGAACCAACTGCGGGATATACTGAATCAACCGCGCTATGGCAACCGCAAACTCATAACGAGTGACTGCCCGCTTGCCGCCAAAGGTCCCATTTGGATAGCCAAGGATTATACCATCATCAACCAACGTCCTTATCGCATCATACGCCCAGTGATCGGTGGGCACGTCGGTAAATGCCTGCTGAGCGACAGCTGAACCGCTGCAAAGCAGTATTATCACCGCCGTCAGATATATTGTCTTGCTCATCTTTTCCTCCGTTCCAACGTCAGGCATGGACCCATTCACTCGACCGGACGCAAAAAGTCGCCATGTTACCTGCCTGCATGCAGTCGGCGATTTGGACCATGATCCTGCTTTGTAATGGCGGGCTGCATTTGTTTGAATCACCTCCAATCCACGCATGCTTTATGCTGTGCGCAACACCCGCTTTGGACATAATTACCCTCTCTGCGCGATATTAGACCATGTTTTTATCAGCATCTTTGCACACATACTTTCATAATTCAGCCCACTAAGCGCTATATTGCGCCATTTGACCAGGCAATATTACCTGAATTTTGCCTCATGCGTTGACATTTGGATGATATGAAGCTATAATCACGTACGAATTCTGTTGACGACCGGACGTATAGATTGCCCGGCGATCAAACAGACGAAGCCACGCACACTAAAAGGAGGAGAAGTAATGAAAAAGATCAGCGTAGTAATTTGTATCTGCGTCTTGCTTCTGGCCACAGCCGCAGTTGCACAGGCGATGGATGTCAATTTGTACATCGACACCGGCCCCGATGGATGGAATTCAACCCTGTTCTCGGCCTGGACACCAAGTGCATTTGCAGCAGCTGCAGACGGCACATATGTCAACATGGGTGGTGGTGCACATCCCGGAACAACCATATTCGAAGCACAAGAGGCTATAGTCTTCAGCACCGGAGACAACGGCAGTATGCTGCTGTGGACATTCTGGCTGCCCGGGAAAACAGCCGCCGAAATGGCCGGCAATATCCAGTATCGTTATAAATACGACTGGGAAGGAGTCGATTACACCACGGATTGGTCGACACTTACAGCTGGAACCTCATTTCCGGCTTGGGGCGACTATACAAATTCAAGCAGTGTCAGCGGAGTTGTCGGCACGATAGGCTGCAGCTGGTGGGCAAATGATGATTATGCCGAGCCATACGATACCGGCGGAACAATATATGACGAGACCGATGCCGCGGACGTTGCAGCTCTTGCCCAAGAGATGGTTACATATCAGACATACTTCGGCGTGGATATCCAGGTAAGAGAAGATGAAAACAGCGCCTGGGAAACCGCAACACTCAATGGACAGCTGGCAGTTCCTGAGCCGACAAGCATAATGGCCATTCTGTTTGGTCTTGGTGGAATTGCAGGATATCGAAGATTTAGAAAATAGGCATAAATCAGTTTTGTCAGCATTATTCACGCTTCTCGTGAATAATGCTCTCGGAGCACCAAATTATGCTGGAAACGCATAATCCGGGTTAGCTGATTTCGCGAATAAAGAGGGCCGGCAAACTTGCCGACCCTCATTTTATTGATTCATTACTCTTTAAAGCTCTCAGCCGTTGGCGGATTCAAAGTCCTTCATAAAGCTGACCAGAGCATCTACGGCTTCCATCGGGACAGCATTATATATACTTGCTCGAATGCCGCCTACTGAGCGATGACCCTTCAGGCCGATCATACCTGCCTTTTTGGCCTCACCGACGAACTTCTCCTCAAGTTCCTCACTCGGCAGTCTCCAGACCACGTTCATGATCGAACGGCTGGCCTTATCTGCCGGAGCTGTCCAGAAGTTGCTGGAATCGAGCAGCGTATATAGCTTAGCAGCTTTCTGCTCGTTGATCTTCTGAAGAGCGGCAATTCCACCTATAGACGCAACCCAATCGGTTATCAGCTTGACTATATATATTCCCCAGGTATTGGGCGTATTATAGAGACTGCCGCCTTCGGCATGGGTCTTGTATCTCAGGAAAATCGGCACGCTGTCCGGAGTTCGCTCAATCAGGTCTCTGCGTATTATCACCAGCGCCAATCCAGATGGACCGATGTTCTTTTGAGCACCCGCATAGATCATTCCAAACTGGTTCACATCTATAGCCCGGCTCATGATCTCGCTTGACATGTCGGCGATCAGCGGTGCCTCGGTCTTAGGAAAGACAGGATAGCGTATGCCGCCTATGGTCTCATTTGAACAGATGTGGACATACTCGGCACCTGAGCTGAACTTTAGCTCCTCCGGCTTTGGTGCACGCATATAGCTTTCTTCCTTGCCGGACCAGACAACAGAGCATGCGCCGTCGCCGACCTTGGCTTCCTTAATGGCCTTGGACGCCCAGCTTCCTGTATCGATATAGTCGGCGCTCTTACCCGGTGCGCGAAGGTTCATCGGGATCATCGCGAACTGCAGACTCGCCCCACCCTGCAAAAAGAGCACGGCATAATCATCGGACACGCCCATCAGCTTGCGGACACCCGCCTCGGCTGCCTCGATTATCTCCTTGAACTCTTTACTGCGGTGGCTCATCTCCATTACGGACATGCCGCTGCTCGCAATGTCCAGAAGCTCGCTCTGCGCCTTTTCCAGAACTGGAAGCGGCAGAGCCGCTGGTCCTGCGTTGAAATTGTATACACGTGCCATAATTTATCCCTCGTTCATATGTCAAAGAGTTGGAAAGCTATGCCTATACTGTAGATATTAGGCGAGAGGACATAAAAACCCTTCTATGCCGTTACTGCTGCCCGACTGTCGAGCTATCGAACTCACAGATGTTAATAGTCAACAAGTGCGCAGGTCAATATCCCTCGGCAGACAAGCTCATTCTCCACACGGGACTCAGCCTTAATCTTCCATATGCCGCGCCTGCCCGAAAGCAGTTCGACCCTGGTTACGACCGTATCTCCAGGCACTGCATTGCGCTTGAACCTGACATCGTCAATGGCTGCAAACATGGCCAGCTTGCCCTTTGTCTCGGGTTTATTCATCAACAGATAGCAGCCGACCTGAGCCATGTGCTCTACCAACAGCGCTCCCGGAAAGATAGCCTGGCCGGGCATATGACCCTGAAGTATCTTTTCATTGGCGGTGATATTCTTGATTCCGGTGCACGCAGTGCCCTCTTCATTGACCTCCATAATCCGGTCGACAAGAAGAAACGGGTAACGGTGTGGAATAGTATCTCTGATTTGCTCTATGTCAATCATGCTCTCCCCCGAATTGTCGGCTAGCGAGATATGGTCGCCATATATTCATAAAGCTCCTGCTCAAGCAGATAGGTATCGTCCTGGATTTGTTTGAGAATCTTGGCATGCTCATCAAGGTATGCAAAGTCTCCACTTGCCATATCCATCGACATCATAGCCTCTTCGGCCTTTGCAGAACGCTCAGCCAGTTCATCAGGAATAAAACTTGCAAGTTTTGGATAAAACTGCCTCAGCTTGTGATATGTGTCCGAGCCCTCCGGCACTTCATTCAAATACAGCTTTATTGCTTCTTTGACCATTGATTTATCACATGGCAGCTTCGATTCAGGAATCCCTCCGATATCGCCTTGCGTTTCGGCCAGTGCTTTGGCGTATCTTTCGATTATTATTTTTGCTGTATCTTTATCCATACTTATTACTACTCACACGCTTTGACGCAATACTCCTTCAGGACGCGCAAATAAGTCCGATAGTCCTCAAGTGAAACCTCCGGCGGAGTCTGATGATCTACGCAGGGTATGAACCCGCCCTGCTTCATTACAGGCAGCAGCCGTTCAAACTCTTCACGGATTCTGTCCTCACCCAGGTGCATTATGGTCTTATCATATGCGCCAATCATATTCAGTTTCGGATGATCGCGTCTGAGTTGTGCAACTTCCACTCCGGCCATTCTCTCAAGAGGCAGCAATCCGCGTATACCCACACTCGTAAACCACTGGGCCGGAACTGTCACGTCACCGTCAGTATCCACAAAAGGCACTATACCCCTATCAATGAGAACAGGCACGATTTGTCTGTAATACGGAGCCATAAACTCCTCGAACTGGCTCTGCGAGAGCATGGGACCATGGTTGTATGACATATCCTCAGCAAAGGTCATGAAGTCAGGCGTGCATATCTCGCAGAACTGCTCTATAACTCTGATCTGATAAGTCAGCAGATCCTCGTTGATCTGCTTCATAAGATCCGGCTGGTCATAGAACGCATACAAGTGCGGTTCTATGCCGAAGAGCATTCGGGGAAACCAGAAGAAACCTTCCAGGCTGATCCATACAACCAGTTCACCGAGCTTTTGCCTGTCTGCCCAGTTCCCGACCACGTCTTGGTCGAAAGGATTTTTGGGATAGAGATACGGCTTGATACGTATATAATCATCACGATCATTTATTATTGGCATTCCATGGCCTGAGGGCTGCGGACAGTCCGGTCCACATGTAAATATCCAATACTGCAACTGAGCATCGAGGCCAAAATATGCGTTAATATCGCTGCCGACACTAAGCTCGGCAGGCAGACCCTCGCCATGCCATCTATCGATTGTTTTGTCCCACCATGCCGCCCACTCGATCATGGGCAGACGATCAACAGATTGGAAGTCAAGGACACGCTTGAGCCTGTCACGGTTGGAAAGTTCTGATTTCATCATAAATATTATTGTTACCTATTTCCTGTCTTTAACCAGCAGCGCAAGGTCGATATACTGTCCGCCCCAGTCCTGCCAGCAGTGGACGGCTATATTGTTTTTGCCGGGCTTAAGTGCTTTCTTGACGGTTTGGGTGACATCTATCCCAATGTAGCCGTCACTCCAACCACTGCCATTCCAAATGCACTCTCCGTTGAGATAGACTTGAGTATCATCATCATAATGGACTGCAAGCATGGCATACTTGATATCGGTTTTGTCGACACTGAAGTCCTGCCGAAGCCAGATGTCCTTGGTTGTCCAGGGTGTGCCTATATACATGTCCCATCCCTGTCTCTTGCCAAATGCTCCTCTGCCGAGCGGCCAGGAGTTATCGTCAAAGCCCGGACTCATCCAGTCATCGGTGGGTTTATCGAATGTATAGCGCCATACCTTGGCCTTATCGGCGTCTTGAAATGCTCCCACAAGCACATTCCAGTCATCATCAACCAGCTTTCTGGAAATATTTATCGGTGGGTTCTTTTCATAGTAGGCCTTGCGAGTGTTTATTCGCTTTATCTTGGCAATGTCGAACTTGGGCTTGCGGTCGTATGTATATATGCCGTTATGTTCCTGCTCGACATCAGTGAGCTGCGTGTAGCAGAACCCAAAGTGCGTGCTGTCCAGCAGCGCATCCGTCAGACCTTTGTAGCGGGTATAAAACTCATCCAAGTCCTTGGGAGTCTTGCCATAGCCCCAGCCGCCACCGGCTAGTTCCCAGCCGATGCCCCCGTATTCGCTCACAAAAAACGGCATTCTGGCTCTTAGTTGTGAAGTTCCATAGCGCTCCGGCAAGCCGCCGGCCTCGCCAGCAAAGGCATCGACCCAGCGTCCTCTGAATGTTGTCGGTTTTTGATCGTAATCATGCATATCAAGAACCTCAGGGTCAGCCAAGCTATGTGACCAGCCGCTGGAATCTATAATCGGGCGCGATGGGTCGATCGCTCGGGTTATATTGACCACGCTGTTTTGAAGAGCCACAGCCGCATCGCTGCTCTCATTGAACGGACACCAGCCGATTATCGAAGGATGATTGCGGTCACGTCGGAGAATCTGCACCCATTCGTCCACCACATTCAAATTGATTTCCGGCTTTGAGTAATCCAGTCCCCAGTTTGGAAACTCGCCCCATGTGATGTAGCCCAGCTTGTCTGCCCAGTAATGATATCTGGGATCGAAGACTTTCTGATGGAGCCTCGCGCCGTTGAAGCCCGCCGCCTGAGACATCTCGATATCATCTCGCAGAGCCTGGTCAGTGGGTGCAGTCCAGATACCGTCAGGATAAAAACCCTGATCCAGGACTGTTCGCTGAAACACAGGCTTGTCGTTGATGAGAATGGCTGCACCCTGTATCGAAACCTTTCGCAGGCCGAAATACGAGCCCAGTTTGTCGACCACATCTTTGCCGCGAAGGAGAGTGAATTTCAGCTCATACAGGAACGGGTCTTCAATCGACCAAAGGCGCTTCTGGGCAAGGTTAAGCACAAGGTAGCTATCTCGCCAATCAGCGGCTGTGACGGCACTGGAAACAAGTTTATTGCCCGCATACGCATCGACTTTTAGCTTCAAGCCTTTACTGGGACCATCTATCTCGGCCTGTATCAGCGCTCTTGAGTTGTCCGGGTCCGGTTCCACTTTGAAATCCTTGATGTAAGTTGAGCCGACGCCTTCGAGCCATACGCTCTGCCAAATGCCGGTTGTTCTGGTATAGAGACATCCGTAGCTGTTGAGTGAAGTTGACTGTTTACCCAGAGGCTGAAGTCCGCTGCGGGTGTCGTCGAAGACATGAATTACTACGGTATTCTTGCCCTTGTTAAGAAAACGAGTTATGTCATATGCAAACGAAGCGCTTCCGCCTATGTGTTCACCCACAGTCTGACCGTTTACCCAGACACTGGTCTTGTAGTCGCTGGCGCCAACATGAAGCAGTGTGCGCGGTGACTTCCATCCCGAAGGCAGCTCGAATGTTCTGCGATACCACACGTTTTTGATAAAGCCTTTGCGTTCAAGCCCCGACAGCTTACTCTCCCGGCAGAACGGTACAATGATCTTGTCGGGATATGGGCGACCGTCAAGAAAGACAGCATCGTTGTCATCTGTCTCTGTAAACTCCCATGTACCATTGAGGTTTACCCAGTCAGCCCTTTTCATCTGTGGAACGGGATACTCGGGCCGAGGGATCGACTGGGCGCAGCACGCACCAATCGGCAGAAGTATGGTAATAATGCACAAACACTTTCTTATCAATGCACTTTTCTCCTTTACAGGGAATTGACGAGAATCATCTCAGCTCGACATTACATGACAGCGTTCTTTTGTAACCTGAAACAATCCTTCATTTTTTGTGTAGGCATATAAATGGAAGGAACAGCGATCCGAAACGTATAAGTAGGCAGTACTCCAAAGTGCGAAAGGAGCAGGTCAACCATGATCGAGATCATAGTAGCACCCGAGGAGAGCAAGGAAAAACTCTGGGAAATGTATCAGGAATATGCTCACGAGCTGTCCGAATACGACCACGAGAAACGCCGCGGTGGAGCATATCATTACCCCTGCTTCGACTACTTCTGGCAAGACGAACACTGTGTGCCGTTTATAATCCTCTATGACCACGAGCCTATAGGTTTTTGCTTTATGCGCGATATCACGCTGAGCTATCGCATCGATGAATTTTATATCCGCCCACTGCATCGCAGACGTAAATTCGGGCATATGGCCGTGGAAAAGGTAAAAGAGCATGCTCGATCACTCGGCAGACACAAGACTATCATCGCCAATGTCTACGTTAATAACGAACCGGCGCTTGCGTTCTGGAGCTCAGTCGGGTTTAAGGATACGGGCAGACGGGAGAGGGTAAAAGAACTGAGACTGGTAGAGATGGAAGCCGACCTATAGGGATTTTGAAAGACATAACGGCTTCAGTCACCGTACGGTGACTGAAGCCGTCGAGCTAGTCCGCATCATGCATAAATAACCAATACAATATACTAAATACCAAATCAGATGGATATCTCCATGCCGCCTTTTGCGATGGACTCATCCGATGCCGCAAGGATTTTTACCATGTTCAAGCCGCTCTCGCCGGAACTGCGCGGCTTTTTGCCGGTCTCGCAGCACTCCAGAAAATGCTTGCACATAACAGACAGCGGCTCCGCCTCCTGCAGGCGAGGCATAAGTATGTCACCATAGTGATATGAACACAGGAACTCGCCGAAAGTGTCGTAGTGCGGCGGATTTTCGACGCCCTTGTCATATATCTGAATCTTGGCGAGTGGGTCCAGATCGTCATATACCAGCATCTGTTTTGTGCCGACCACACTTACAGTCCGCACCTTTCGCGGGTCGACCCAACTCACATGGATAACCGCACTTGCGTTGTTGTCGCACTTCAGCGTCACGAAAGCCGCATCCTCCACCTTTGGATGCAGGAGCTTCATTCCGACTGTCCTTACACTCTTAGGCTTGAGACCGGTGGCATAGAGGATCACAGAAAGATCATGCGGCGCAAGGTCCCACACGACATTTATATCCCGCTGGAATATGCCGAGGTTAAGCCTGGCACAATTAACATAAAGCACATCGCCAAGTATTCCGCTCTCGATGACTTCCTTCATCTTGTTGACGCCGGCGGTATACTCGAACGTGTGGTCAACCATAAGGACTTTGCCGTTTTTCTTTGCCAGATCGACCAGTTCCTGAGCCTCGCTGACTTTGGCTGTGAGAGGTTTTTCGACCAGGACATGCTTGCCCGCCTCCAACGCTTTCTTTGCCAGCAAGTAATGAGCCGACACATGAGTGCATACAGCAACGGCATCTATTGTCGGATCGTTTATGATGTCATCGAAGTCTGTAGTCGTCTTCAGATTCGGATAAAGCCGACTCATATGCGCAAGACGCTTTGTATCCTTGTCACAGCATATTGCCATCTCACAAGTGGGAATCTGATTGAAGTTTCTGATAATGTTGGGACCCCAGTAGCCAGCCCCGACAACACCTACTTTTATGCCCATTAGTTCTCCCTGCCAAAAGAAGATTTCTGAATTTAGTTAACAGGCTCCACGCCCGACGATGGCTTTGGTAATAGTGCGCAGCATAATCCGTATGTCGAGTATGACCGATTGGTGCTCAAGATACCAAATATCCATCTTTACGCTTTCGTCGAATGTAACCCTGCTGCGTCCATGTATCTGCCACCAGCCAGTTATTCCAGGCAGCCCCTGCAGCCTGCGGCGGTGCCAGTCTTGATACAAGTCCACCTCATAAGGTATATGCGGTCTCGGACCGACCATGCTCATATCGCCCTTGAGCACGTTTAATAACTGCGGCAGTTCATCAAGGCTTGTGCGCCTGAGGAACCTGCCTACCGCGGTAACCCTGTCATCACACGTCATCTTATATATCTTTTTGCCGCGCTGATTGAAACTCTTGAGCTCTTCCTCATTTCCTTCAATGAAGAGCTTCATATACTTTCGATGCGAAGAATCATCGCAGTCAACGCGCATACTGCGAAACTTATAGAATATAAACTTCTCGCCGCCTTTGCCTATTCTGACCTGCTTGAACAGAATTGGACCTGGGCTCGAAATTTTAATAAGTAAAGAAACAACGGCTGCCAGAGGTGCAGACAATACAAGACCCAAAGACGCTGCAATCAGGTCCAATATGCGCTTGGATTTATACTGCCTAATTTTCCTCACGCTGTATACCCGCGTGCCGTTTTCATTCGCAGCGGTGCCTTCCACCGTTGCCATAGTGCTACTCCCTATCCTTTTCATCATCCTGCCAGAGCCGCTCTTCTAATTTAATATTGGGTATTTTATATTGACTATTTTTTATTTGGCGGCTTCTTTGATTACTTTGGCGGCCTCAGCTACCTGCTCAGACGTAAGCTCCGGGAACATCGGTATCGAAACTATATGCCCTGCATAATCCTCAGCTACTGGGTTGTCACCCTGTTTGCCGCCGAGGAAACTAAACGCTGGCTGCAGATGCAAAGGCAGCGGGTAATGAATCCCACAACCTATGCCATTTTCCTTGAGCTTTGCCATAAATGAGTCTCGATCCGCCGCGCGCACCACGTATACATAATACGAGTGCTGAGCATACGGCTTCTCGATCGGCAATACCAATCCATTAACATCCGAAAGCAGCTCATTATACGCCTTCGCATGCGCCCGCCTTGCCTCGACCCACTTGTCCAGATACTTCAGCTTCACCCTCAATATGGCTGCCTGCATGCCATCCAGTCTCGAGTTATACCCGATAATTGCATGCTCGTACCATGTCGTTCGTCCATTGTCTCTGAGAAGTCGCAACTTATCTGCAACCTCATCAGAGTTGGTCATAACCATACCGGCATCGCCATATGCGCCCAGCGTCTTGCTCGGGTAAAAACTGAACCCGGCTGCATCACCAATGGAACCCACCTGCTTACTTTTGTAATGCGTGCCATGCGCCTGAGCACAATCCTCGATCACCTTGAGACCACTGCCGCGAGCAATACTCATAATCGCGTCCATGTCTGCCGGATGCCCATACAGGTGAACCGGCATAATTGCCTTAGTCTTGTCGGTTATGGCCGAACAAATCTTGGCACAGTCGATGCAATAGGTCTCAGGATCACAATCGACAAAAACAGGCTTCGCACCCGTATGAGAAACTGCCGCAGCCGTTGCAATAAATGTGTTCGAGGGAACAATAACTTCATCGCCGGAGCCGATTCCGAGAGCCAATAATGCCAGAAACAACGCCTCAGTTCCATTCGCAACACCAATGCCGTGCTTTGCCCCGCAGTAAGCAGCAAATTCGGACTCGAACTGCTTCATCTCATCACTGAGAATAAATGCGGTGTTGTCACAGACCTTCTTTATGGCGGCTTCAATCTCTGATGCGATGGATTTGTGCTGAATCTTTAAATCAATAAGGGGAACCATATTCACCTCTGATCCTGTGGGGGTTCCATGGAGCCATTTAGAAGTATATCTTTATAAGGCTCATCTGTCAACCCGGACTGACATTTTAAGTCATGAATTGTGCAGATCACTCGACCGGGATTACCCACAACCACCGATCCTGCAGGAATATCTTTTGTGACAACTGCACCCGAACCGATAACCGAATGCGCACCTATGCGCACAAATGGAAGGATCGTCACGTTAACGCCGATCTCAACTCCTTCTTCGATGTGTGGACCATGCATGCACTGACCCGAAAACTCACAGCCGGGATGAATATCATTGGCTATCGTGACTCCTGGAGCCATAAAGGCATTGTCCTCAACCACAGTAAACTGCGCGATATAGCAGTTACAGTGAATTTTTACGTTATTTCCGATCTTGCATCCGTAGTCTATAGTGGTGCAGTTCCAGACATTGAAACCGTCACCGATATCGTTTTCTTCACGTATCGTGACATTGTGGCCTGTGGCAAGACGGTTTCCTATTGTGGTCCCACCGTAAATGACAGTACCGAAACGTATACACGCATCGTTACCTATGCGCAGTGTATGATCCTTGATCTTGCGACCTGTCAAATAGCCGAGCTTTACACCATCATCTATCTTTGCATCCTTGCCTAATATGATCTCAGGCATTCCCAGTCCTCCGTAATCCGCTTTACTTCCAACTCTTCTAATACCAATAATAATGACCGATGATTCCCAAACTGCTTGATGGAAATAGACATCCTCATAGATATATTCCACAAATGAATCATTTGCCTGACTTGCAGGATATCAACCAATGGATACAGTAGCCCGCATTCTTCACGGGGAGCGTGAAGAATGCTCTCAGAGCCTCAGGATTATACAGGAAGCGCATAATCCGGGCTAAACTGTCCCAATGGTGCACAGAACTAACGAACCCCTGCCGCATATCAGCAAGGGATCGTCCGGCATTGACTACATCAGCCTATTTGGGTAACATCCACACATTCTCAACACTTATCAAGATCGAATAGCTTTCCTGCCGGCGTGCAGCTTGGCAGTATCTATACCAACATATGATCGATTGTAATGGAAATATCCGCTGCTGTCTTCTCGCTTCACCTTATTGAGTACTGCTCCGAGCTCATGAACATCAACTGAAGCCAATCTCGACCTAAGCTCAGCTTCGCTGCCTCTTGGCACGCGGCCTGCTGAATGCACCACAATTGCATTTCCGACCTGAGCTGCAACAAGTATCGGATCAGGAAATGTAACGGCTGCAGGAGTGTCATATATGACGAAATCAGCCAATGATTTGACCTCATCGGAGAAGCTCTTCATTTCAGGCGAGCGCAGAAACTTCACTGGATTTTCGGGTACCGGTCCACTCGGAACCAGAAGAAGGCCCTGAACCCTTGTCGGTACCATAACTTCTTCCAACGAGGCAGTGCCACTCAACAAGTTTGTTAAGCCGACTTTATTATCTACCTCAAAGATCAAATGTTGAGTAGGCTTGCGTAAGTCAGTGTCTACTAACACTACTCGCGCACCCTCTCTCGCCAAAGCCACCGCCAAATTGGACGCTGTAACACTGCGCCCTGAATCCGGCTCCGCGCTTATTATCGCTATTGCATTGAAATCCAGACTCTGGCTTTCGACCCATAAGTTAGATGTGAGCATCTGATAAGATATGTCAACAATCTCAGGACACTGCTGTCTTGCCAGAGAGTGAGCCCTTGATGCAGGCACAGCCGCAAGCACCGGCATTCCCAGCAGTTTCTCAGCATCGCCTGGAGTCCTGATGCTGTTGTCCGTATAATGCAGAAGAAATGCCGCGCCAATCCCAAGGAGTGGACTCAGAAGAAGAGCTAATATAAGCTTGAGCGGTTTGCGCTGATTGACCGGTACCCAGTAAGCTGGATCAATTGTCTTCAAAGTTACTTCATTCTTTGACTGCTGTTCCTTGATCTTGGCCTCGTCCAGTTTGCTTCTCATAAGGCCATATGTATTGGTTGCTGCAGTCACGTCCGTCTCCAGTTCGGCATATTTTGCCTGCTGCTCTGGAAGCACGGACAGGTCGTCGTGTATTTGGTCAAGAACAACATTCATCGCCTGCACCTGAGCATTGGATCCGACATCATCGATTTTTGCATTGACCCAATTGCCCATAGTATTCACATAGACCTGACTCTTGCTTTTGGTCTGTGCGGCAATGTAATCCTGCTTGGTTTCTTTCATATTATCCGTGAGGTCATTGATCTGTTTTTTCAGACCTATCACCTCAGGATGCTTATCACCCCTTCTGGTGCGCATCTCCGCCAACTGTGTCTCCAGCTGGGCACGATTCTGAGCATACTGCTGCCATATAGGGTCACGTGATGTCTGTGTGTTTGAAATCTCGTATTCCGGCAGACCTTGTATCTCTTTGGTCACCTTCTCAAGACGTGCATTACTTACGCTGGCTTCCGCCTGCGCCCTGTTGAGATCCATTTTCGCCTGTGTGAGCCGCTGCACTGCAGCCTGACCCTGTTGGTCGATAGCGACTATGCCGTTTTCCTCTTTATACTTCCTGAGCGCGGTCTGTGCCTTGACCATAGCCTTGCGAGTCGTCTCCAACTGCGCCTCAATGAATTCCCGACTTTGTCTGACGGCTGAATTGTTTATATCTGCATAGACCCTCTTGAATTCGGCAGCAACCACATCAGCTGCTATCTTTGCTTCCTGCGGGTTTTCCATAGTCACTTCGATCGCAAGAATATTGGTATCCTTCACAGGCTGAACATTTGTTTTTGCAAGGATCTCCTCAGGTTTATAGGATAGGTTCAGATCCTGTAGGGTATCGGCTGCATTGGTCAAGACTCTCTGGCTGGTAGCGATGTTTCCAAGGTTGGAGAGTTTGAGCTGAACATCCATCATCATCTGCTGCTCAGCATAAATAGGTGTGCCTTCGCTGGACATCCCCGTAGACTCCATAACGGTAGTTCGCCCCATATAGAGCCGAGGTGTGAGCATATTATTGATAGCGACAGCACCCACACAGACTATCATGCCGAGGATAATCAGCCAACGCCTCCTGCGAATGATCCTATAATAACGCCAAAATTCCAAATTCGTATCCTCCCCGACCTAGAAGCCATTTCTGCGCAGATAGCTGAGGTTCACAAGCGAACTGATAAACGAAGCAATTTTACTCAGATCCGGAGTCTTTGTCTCAGGTACTACAACAATGTCGCCTGGCTGAAGTTGAATGTCCTGAGTGAGATCTCCCTTATCAAACAGACCAGTTAGGTTACATTCTACTCGCTCTGGTTTACTAGGGTCACCACGCACAACAACGGTTGAACGCAGCCTACCCCGATCAGTTGCTCCTCCGGCAAGACTGATCGCCGAAAGTACAGTTGTATTATCTTTCAGGTCATATATTCCAGGTTTCAGAACTTGCCCGAGCACATAGAATTTGTTCTGGTAATCCTCAGTGGGAATATAGATAGTGTCACCTTTTTGAAGTTCATAGTTCTGTGTGAGATCGCCTTGCGCCACCATTTTCTTCAGGTCGACCGGCATAGATATCCAATTGCCTGTTTCGGAGTCTTTTCTGGTGAGAGTAGCCTTCTCAAGCCATGCAGCGTCTATCACATAACTGCCTGCACCGGCAACAGCATCCATCACCCTGTCGCCCTCTTTGAACTGCACTTCACCGGGACGGTTCACAGCTCCCCATACACGCACTGTAGGCTTATGGATATTAATAAGGCTTATCTGAACCTTTGGGTCTATAAGGATTTCAAGTCCTACAAATTTTTCGGCAATTTGCTCTGTCAGTTTGTATTGTGTAAGACCTTTTGCCTGCATCTCGCCTATATATGGCACATTGATCTTGCCGTCCGGGGTAACTTGCATCTCCATGTTGGACAATTGTGGTTCTCCCCACACATCCATTCTCAGAATGTCTTCCTCGGCAATCTTGTAATCCGCAGGCACATCATCATTGGCAGGCTGCGCACTCGACTGACCTTGAACCTCAGTTGGGACACTCGGAATTTCAGCGGGCAATTGACCATCAGCCGCAAATGTAATTGACGCAAAGCTAAACAGCGCCAATACTATAAGCGCCGCATTAAGTCTACTCACGAATTGAACCCTCCTTGCATTTCGCCGCAGTATCAATTATCGCCGGTCTGGCTCGACATCTTTAGGTTAAAACCACACACAGACGCTTTGTATACGCGAACCCGACATCAGTTGTTCCCGTCGAGTCTAATTACCCAAAAACCGTAGAGCTATAACATTTTATCTGGAAATATGATAAATGGCTCACCAATTCTATTATACGAATTGATAAGGTTTGCGCAAGGTCAGTTCTTAGTAATGGCCAGAACACCGTTTGTCTCGGACGCTGGCATATCGCTGACCGGACCTTCGCTGGTGAGCTTCACAGATATCAGTTTGCTGATGCCCGGCTCCTGCATTGTGACTCCATAGAGGCTGTCGGCGGCTTCCATAGTGGCTCGGTTGTGTGTCACGACGATGAACTGCGAGTTGATCGAAAAATCTTTAAGCACCGATGCAAACTTCTCCACATTGCTCTCGTCAAGAGGCGCATCGACCTCGTCCATCAATACAAACGGGCTGGGTTTGCTCATCAATAGTGCGAAGACCAGAGCAGTAGCCGTCAATGCCCTCTCACCACCTGAAAGCAGCGCCATATCCTGAAGTTTCTTTCCGGGCGGTTGAACGATTATGTCGATGCCCGTCTCCAGCAAATCAGCCGGATCGGTAAGAGTGAGTTCGGTCTTGCCGCCGCCGAAGAGGCGCTTGAAAACAATGTCGAAGTTGCACTTGACCGTATTGAACGTGTCCATAAACAGGTCGCGTGTATTGACGTCGATCTCTTTTATGGCATCGAGTATCTGATCACGAGCGCTTTCAAGATCGGTGCGCTGTTCTGTGAGAAAGTCCCAACGCTCCTTGATCCGATCATACTCTGCAATCGCACCCGTATTGACCGGCCCCATATCCTTGATCTCGCGGCGCAGCCTTGCGACCTCACCTGCGGTGCCGCGCTCAATCTCGATCTCCTCCGGCCAATCCATTGCCTGCTCGAATGTGACCTCATACTCAGTAATCAACCGTTCAGTCGACTGCTGTATCTGAACCTCCAGGCGAGCCTCTTTGACATCAGCATCGTGTGTGTCGATTGCAAGCTGATTCCTGCGCGAGGTGGCTTCCCTGAAGCTGGTATCTATCTCGGTCGCCATGGCATTCTCCTGTGAGCGCTTTTCCAGCAGTTCGTTGAGAGAAGCATCCGCCGCAGCATATAGCTGTCTCTGGCGGTCGAGTTCGACCTGGGTATTGTCACAGTCAGCAGTCAAAGCAGTTACATCCACAGCAATTCCGTCTATCTGAGAGCGCCTTGCATCGAGCGAACCTGTCATCTCGCCTATATGCGCGTTGGCGTCGCGCAGAGAATTCCTAAGGGCGGAAGTACGCTCGGTCGCGCTCGCAAGTTCCACATTGAGACGCATCAACTCTTCACGCTCGGCTGCACGCTTGGCGGCAAGCTCCTCAATGTCCTGCTCAGCCCCGGCAACCTTCTGATCCAGATCGGTATTCTCCTTACCGGCTGCCTGAAGCTCGTCTTCCAAACGCTTGACCGACTCGGACTCGTCCTTGAGCAGCAGTTCGGCTTCATCCTTCTCGAGCGCGACCATATCGAGCCGGCGGTCTATCTGCTCGGCGTCTTTAGCGGCAAAATCTGCACGTTTCTGATGCTCTGCAAGTGCTATTCTGCTCTCTGAAACAGACTTCTCCCCGCCCTCGATCTTTCCCCGCAGACCCGATAACCTGATCTCACACTTCTTCTGATCGTTTTTAAGATTATCCTGTGTCTTTTCGAGAGACTTGATCTCGGACGTAAGTGAGTCTATCTCCTGCTTGCGAGCCAGAAGCTCGGGCCCTCTGTTCTTCTTTGCGCCGCCTGTAATCGCTCCACTCGGGACTATCAGCTCGCCGTCTATGGTGACTATCTTATTCCAGCCGTCGAGTTCGTGTGAAAGGGCAATGGCATCGTCTATATTTTTTGCGACCACAGTCCTCCCCAGCAGTGATCGTATGGCCGGATCATACTTGGCATCATAGCCGATCAGGTCGGCAGCAATCCCCAGAGCGCCGGAGCGCGGGTCCATCCTGCCATTGACTTGACGTCGGTGATCGCTCATATTATCCAGGGGCAGGAATGTTGCCCTGCCGACCCTGTTGTCCTTAAGGAACGCGATTGCCTGCTTTGCCTCGCCCACAGTATCAGTGATGACATCCTGCACACTGCTTCCCAGGGCTATCTCTATGGCAGTCTCGTAACCTTTGGGAACATTTATCACATCTGCAACAACTGCGAACTCACCCCGCAGCTTGCCTGCATTTCGAGCGGCCATAACAGACCGGACACCCTCAAAAAAGCCCTCATGCGACTCGGCCATCTCGCGTAGAGTGGCAAGCCGCGATGACCTGGCTGCGATATCACGTGATATATCCGAGAGCTTACGGCCAAACTCAGCAAGTTCTTTCTCAGCCTGCTTGCGTTCTTCCGTCAGACGCGAGATTTCAGATGCCGAGCCCTGCACACTTGCCTTCAGCTTTTCAACCTGAGATTCAGCCTTTTCGCCGAGTTTGATTGCATCCTGCTTCTGAGTATTCAGCGCATCTATCTCATCAGCGTATTTTTTTAGACCCAACTCGAGCTGAGCTACACGGTCCCTGGAGTTTTGCAGGGCATTGCGCTTTGCCGCCAACTGCTTGGCAAGCTCCAGATAGTTGGCCTTCTGGTCAGTCACCGCGCGGGTGATCTCTTCATAATGGCGGTCAAGGTTGGCAAGGGACGCGGCGCGTTCTTCTGAAGCTGACTTTGCACGGTGCTCAGTCTCAGCCGACACGCTCACTTCAAGCTCCAGCTTCTCTATCCGTTCACGCGCTTCTTCGATTTTTTGCTCCAGCGCAACTACATCCTCATCAGCCTGCTCGCGCGCTGAACCTGCCGATTTCAGCCTCTCCTCTACAAGGGCAAATTTGCCCTCCAGCCTCTGCACGTTTGCAGACAGACCCTGAGCAACTCGCCGAGAATTATCGACCTCTTCCTCAAGTTGTTTGACACTAGTGGACTGCTTTTCCTTTTCCCATTCCAAGTCGGCTATCTGCTTATCATAAGCCTCTATCTTTTCAGCAGCGCCCTCTTTTGACGAGCGCACATCTTCCAGGTTCTGAGTATACCGACGCAGGTCCCTGATCAGGATTCCGATCTCGATCTCACGGAGCCTGGCCTGCAACTCTTCAAATTTCTTGGCCTGCTCGGCCTGCTCGGCGAGCGGCTCCAGTTGACCACTGATCTCGGCCATGATGTCACGGACGCGGTTGAGATTAGCCTCAGTCTTTTCAAGCTTGCGCAGCGCCTCGGTGCGGCGATAGCGATATTTCTTGATACCGGCTGCTTCTTCCAAAAGCTCGCGGCGGTCCTCGCTTTTCGCCGAAAGCACGGCGTCTATCTCACCCTGAGTAATAAACGAATACGCCTCGCGGCCTATGCCCGTGTCCAGAAACAGTTCATATATGTCTTTGAGACGGCAGCGGGTCTTGTTGATGAAATACTCGGCATCACCAGACCTGTATGCGCGCCGGGTAACTGTGACCTCGTTGAAATTGAGAGGAAGTGTCCCGCAAGTATTATCGAGGGTAAGTGAGACCTCAGCCACACCTAAAGCCTTGCGCTTTTCAGTGCCGTTGAAGATTACATCGACAGCCTTCTGGCCACGAATATTGCGCACATTGGTCTCGCCGAGGACCCACAGCAGCGCATCGGCTATATTGCTCTTGCCGGAGCCGTTTGGTCCGACGATGGCCGTAATGCCGTGATCCATCTCGACAACGGTCTTCTCAGCAAAGGTCTTAAAGCCGAATAATTCTATTTTCTTTACAAACATAATCAGTCCTATTGTAAATTGGACGGAATGAGAGGTTCCAAAGCGTTAATCAGTTCAGGGATGTTTTTTTCAATAACTTCCCAAACTACAGACAAGACAATATCACCATAACCGTGGATAAGCCTGTTGCGCATACCGATAATCTGCCGCCAAGGCAGTTCAGGATGATCTTGTTGAAACTCATCCTAGACATGACCCGCTGCTTCTCCAATGATTTCAATAGCGCGAGTCACGGCATATTGGCACTGCACATCCTCACAAAAATCGTCGAAGCTCTTGCCGGATGTAAACTCCATGACCATACGCGCCTCATGTAGCATATCGTAAAGATATCCCTGGTCACGCTGCATACATTACCTCGGCACTATCCAGTATGGCACGTTTTCGTAATGGATTACTGCTCTTTTCGATCCCTTCACGGCAGACAATATCTACCTTACGGCCCACTATCTCAGCCAGCTCTTGCTCCATATCGACGAGATCAAAAAGACTGGTGTGCGAGTCCGGGAAAAACTTCACGAGCACATCCACGTCACTTTCAGGGCCGAAATCATCTCTGAGGACGGAGCCAAACAGCGCAAACTCTGAAATCCTCCACTTTTGACAGAAAGCAACAATTTTCACCATATCAAAACTGATGCGCGGACTCATAATCCACCCCCAGGAAAAATTCGACTCTTTGCTGCATCTCTACGACGCCCTTCGCGCCCTCTTCTCAGCCCACCCTCTCAGGAAGACAATCTGCTCGGCCATGGTAACTGATATCGGGACTGCTGACTGGATGTTATTAAGTATATCATCGCTCGTCACTTCTCGGCTATAGGCAAATGCATCAAAAAGCGCCGAAACCACAACTTGCTCTATCTCCGCACCACTGAAACCCTCCGATGCTGAGGCAAAGGCATCTATATCAAAGTTATCAGGATCGCGCTTGCGCTTGGAAAGGTGAATGCGAAATATCTCGGCGCGTTCGGTCGGGCTCGGCAGGTCTACAAAGAATATCTCATCGAACCTGCCCTTGCGTAATAGCTCGGGAGGAAGCTGGGTGATATCGTTTGCAGTCGCCACCACAAACACAGGCGCACTCTTCTCCTGCAGCCATGTGATGAATGTGCCGAATACACGTGAGGTCGTGCCAGCATCGGATAATGGCGAACTCTGCACTCCGGCGAAGCCTTTTTCCATCTCGTCCATCCACAACACTACCGGTGCCACTGACTCCGCGACCTGTATTGCACGTCTGACATTCTGTTCACTGGAGCCGACTATTCCACTGAATATCTTGCCCACATCCAGACGCAGTATCGGCAGGTTCCAAAGCGCACCAACAGCCTTTGCCGACAGGCTCTTTCCGCATCCCTGCACACCCAACAAAAGTATCCCCTTAGGTTCCGGCAGGCCGTAATCACGTGCTCTCTTGGTAAAAGACGCCCCGCGCTTAGTCAGCCAGTCCTTCAGGACACTCAACCCGCCGACGTCCGAGAACTTCTCGTTTGCAGGATAGTATTCCAGCAGGCCGCTCTTGCGCACTATCTGCTCTTTCTCCTTCAAGATCACGTCTATATCGAATGTGTGCTTCTCCACCAGACTCCGGGCAAACACATTTTCTGCCTCGGTCAGGGTCAGGCCCTGCGCAGCCTTGATTGTCTTTTCACGGTCATCGGGTTTGAGGTTTATGTTGACCTCAGCGCCGTCACGGCTCATCTTGTCTATTATCAGGTCCAGTAGTTCGCCGAGTTCGCCATAATCTGGCAGGCTGTAGTCTACCACGGTTATGTCCTTTTCAAGCTCAGGCGGCAGGCGAAGTATAGGCGAAAGAATAATGAGGCTCTTGCGGCTGCTCTTGAGGTTGGCGGCCATATCGCGCAGGCGGCGGATGATCACAGGATCGGATATCATCGAGTGCATGTCATTGAAAATAAACAGAGCATCCTCATCACACTTATCGGCAAACTCCAGGGCTGCGAGAAGTGTCGTAGCATGGCCGCCTGTTGACGGTGATGGACGGATTCCCTGGGTCAGACTCCAAGTGTATATCTTTTTGGATGGGCAGGCGATCCGGCGCAGAGCATCCTCCACCCGCCGCTCCTCCCACGAAACGACATATATGATAGGATAACGCGCTCGAATAAGTGTGCTTATCTCGGCGTCAATCTTGCTTGGCGGCATAGTCGGCCCCCTATAGGTAGCGAATGTAATTACGTCTTCGGGGAATTCGCCCGCGATTGCAAGGCTCATCAAAAGTATCAAAAGCGGCACTTTTTGTCAAATTGAAAGGCCCTTGACGCGATTGTCAGCTTGTCAAAAACATTAAGCACCAAACCATCGGTATTAATTACTAGCGGAGCCACAGCAGGATGTTCAGGCAGAACGTATAAATAGAATTACTGCAACGTTCAGTCTGCTTAATGAAGAGGACTCGGCTTTTCTTGAATATCAAGTTGCGGACTGGATATCATATACAAAAGGGCTACGTAGAACTATCTGAACAAATAGATAGCACAAATCGTGCACAGACATCTTATCGCACCTAAGCAATTTACACTAAGTAAATCGCACGCCTTGTTCTTCATATCTCTAGCCCAAATTATTCACGAGCAACATGAATAATGCTCTCGCAGACCCTGATTATGCGGCAAGCGCATAATCAGGGCTAATACAAGTTCAAGGTAGTATATTACTTAGAAATCCGTCATTTTCACGTTTACTATCACACCCACTTGCGTCTACAATGAACTAGTGCGCCAATCATATCAGACGTGTGGTAACAATAATGAGCAAACCATCTACAAGCGTAATCAATGATATTGGAACCTGTGAAAATCATATTGCGGCCCTTGAGATAGAGAATCTTACAAAAACATTTCGTAAGGACGCAGATAAATCAAAAAACGGCAAAGACAAGCCGCGCGGTCTGCGTCGATTGCTTCCGCGCGCGAAGACACTCAGCCGCGTAGTGGACTCGGTGAGCTTCACCGTAAAGCCGGGCGAGGTCTTCGGCGTGCTTGGGCCGAATGGCTCGGGCAAATCGACACTTATCAGGATCATCTCGACCCTGCTGCTGCCGGACGAGGGCAATGTGCAAGTGTTCGGCCATGATGTTATGAGTGAATCCGATACGGTGCGGCGGATGATCAGCCGTGTGTCAGCCGATGCGGCATTCTTTCGCAGGCTTTCGGCTATGGAAAATTTGATCCATACCGCAAGGCTCTATTCCATCCCAGTCAAGCTCGCATCCGAGAGGATCAAAGATATGCTTTCAAGGCTGGAAATGAACGGTGAGAAACTGGAAACCCCTATGCTGCACCTCTCACGGGGGATGCAGCAGAAAGTGGCGATCACCAGGGCATTTATCACATTGCCGAACCTGCTTCTGCTCGACGAGCCGACAACAGGACTCGACCCGAAGTCCAAACGTGAGGTGCAGAGGTTCGTCCATGAACTAAAAGACAGTGACGGATCGACCGTGCTGCTCACCACTCATGACATGGAAGAGGCAGAGGTGCTCTGCGACAGGATAGCCGTACTTAACAGCGGCAAGATTGTCGCCATAGGCACACCCGATGAGTTGAAAGAGCAGTATGGAGGACAAAGCGGCACGCTCGAATCGGTATTTTTTACGCTGGCAGGCAAGAGCATCGAGGAGATGGAGGAAGACCAGTCATGATGTCGATGGTAATGCGCCGGGGAGCCGCTGTATATGCGTTCGCCAACCGGCAGTTCATACTCACAAAACGATATATGTTTTGGGAGATAGTCTACGTGATATATTCCCTTGCCAATGTGCTTGCTATTGGATATATGGGTGAGGGAATACAGGGCATGACCGGCCCCGGCGTAGACACAAAACGTCTCATCCTCTATCTGCTGACAGGCTCGCTGCTGTGGGGATATCTGGCTGTGATATTCTGGGAGATATCCAACATCATCTCATGGGAGAGATGGGAAGGGACCATAGAGTATACGTTCATGGCGCCGGTCTCGCGTGCCACACATATATTCGGTGTCTGCACATACGCCGTCATATACAGCCTGCTCAGAACCATCATTATGCTTGCGATGGTGGCGGTCTTTTTCCATCTGGACCTGACCCGCGCAAACCTTTGGGGGGCTTTCGTGGTCCTTACCGTGGCGAACTTCTCATTCATAGGGTTGGGAACGGTGGTGGCGGTGCTGCCGCTTATCTCACCGGAGAAGGGAGCGCAGATGACCGGGATAGTCGAAGGTGTGCTGCTGCTGGTGTCGGGCGTGTATTATGACGTGAGCGTGCTGCCGGGCTGGATGCAGTCGGTGTCAAAACTCTCGCCTGCAACATACGCGCTCCAGGGTATGCGCAGCGCCCTGCTCAATGGAGACAGCGTGGCTCAACTCTGGAGCGTAATACTGCCCTTGATCGTAATAGGCGCAGTGCTGGTGCCGCTCGGGCTGTTTGTTTTCGGAAAGGCGGAGGTATATTGCAAGAAAACGGGTAAGCTGAAAAGAAGCGGATAACCAGCAGGGGGAATGATCATATGTATAAACTCGCAGCTTTCATATTCGCAATATCAGCTATATTTAGCGTATCGGCGCTGGCTGAGGACTATCCTATAGTCATTAGCCCAAAAACTGTCACCGAACTCACTAAAAAACTCAGCGACAAGATCACAGCCGACCAGACATGGTCGTCGCCAAAGACTGTGGCTATACTCGATTTTGAGCTTATACCTGAGAAGGACAACCAGAAGATAGATAAGGTAATAGCACGTGATTTGAGTGAAGACCTGTCGACATCCATGAGTGAGATAAAGAACGTCAAACTTGTCGAACGAGGTCAACTCAAGAAAGCCCTATCCAGCGCCAGGCTCGATCAGAGCGATATTATCGACCCAAAGACAGCTAAAGAGCTTGGGAAAATGGTCTCTGCCGATTACATCCTCTGCGGGAGCATATCCGACAGGGGAGTTTTTGCTGTAATTAATGCAAGAATGATAGATGCTCAGACAGGTGAGGTGAAATTTTCAGTATCGGTGGATTTTAATAAGTAGTGCCCTTTCGCTTGAACACTACCACATTATATGAAGACTTCAATGAGTAATTCAATAAATCGGCACCCCAGACATATTCAGTATCCTCGGGTGTTATATCAGCCACCCCGACAGGATCATAGTGATCGTAGACATATCGACTCGACCAGTCAAAAATCAGTCTGTCCGACTCAGCACTGGCAAGCCAAGAGGTAGGGATCTTCACCAACACAATGAATTTGGGCTTTGCTTCATCAATTTCCCCGATCATATCGCGCTGCATATCCGAAGCGTATTTCTGTTCCTCCATCAGACTGTAGGTATAGATATAGCTCGTGGCCGAATGCCTGCCTGAGTAAAAATATATCTCAGGCTCGGAACCGATGACTGCGATTGTGTCATTCTTGTCCGTGTGACGCTTTATATAGTCAGCAATCTTCACCGCTTCAGGAAATGGATTAATGGTATAGGTTTTACTGCATACCTGATCGGGACTCAGCGTAAAAAAAACATCTTTCTGACAATCCACAGTATACGCAAAAGCCGCAATAAATATTACTACCGGCAGCACGGATATGACCTTTGGAACCTTTGAAGTATAGAGCATTCTCCTGCATGAACTCACTGCAACTCCGGCAAGCAGGGATAGAGCAGGGATAAACTGTATGAAATAATGATTACGGAAATAAAAACCGGGGCATACTGTCAGAAACGCGCAAACCAAGAATAAGACTACAAACCCTGCCTTTGAACGCGCATTCCTATCCAACAGGAGAGCAATCAGACCAAATCCCGAGATGATCCAGAGCACACCTCCGGGTCCGATTGCTCTGGTAATCGCGCTCCAAAAGACACCTGGAGCCGCTGAGGAAGGAATTTGTGAAGAGTATTCGCGAGCGTAGGTAAATGTCCAAAACCAGAATTTGTCGAAAACCCCCGTGCACCATAGGATCAAGAAAGTAATGCCTACAGGCAGTATTATTCCAAGCAGCAATATCCCAAGATTTAATAATCGAATGCGCCTGTTTGCAGAGCCATTCTTTCTCCATGTAAAGAACAGGTAAACTACTGCAAACACGCAAAAGAAAACACCGGACTGTTTCATCAGGATCGCCAAGCCGAAGAGCAGCCCGCTCAAAAACAAATGGCTCCGCTTGCCCGAGTCTATAGCTTTAAGCAGCAGCAGCGTCCCACCTAATGCAGCCAAAACCACGAAATGAGTGGCATGACCCGCCTGACCAAGAAAAGAAGAACTTAGGGATAGAATCCCATATGTCGCTCCGGCAACTACCCCAGCCAGTTGACCAAAAAGCCGCCACCCAAGCAGAAACATCAGAATGATTGTTGCAGCATTGGCAAGCAAAAGACCCAGATGCACACCGGATATACTCTGGCCGAATATAGCCATAATTATTGCGTAAGCTGCATACGTGCCGGGGAATTTCATATTGCAGGCCAGTTTGTACGGAGCTATGCCCTGAAGCATCAATTGACCCATATACGCGTATTCGCCTTCGTCGCGTTCGAGTGGAGTCGCAAGCAGACGGATCCGTATTATCGCTATGAACAAAACAATCAGCGATATGGCTATCCAGCCCCAATATCTACCTGTCGGTGATTTGGATTTGTTTGACTTGTTTTTTTTAGCGCTGCCCATATCTAGCTCAGCTCCTCGTTAAGCCTGAACTGCATCGCATACATCTGTGAGTAGACGCCATCGTGATCCAAAAGCGATTTATGATCGCCAACCTCGGTCACACAGCCATGTTCGAGCGTGATTATCTGATCGGCGTGCTTGACTGTCGAAAGTCGGTGGGCAATGACGAATGTTGTGCGCCCCTCCATAAGACGGTCCATAGCTCGATGAATCAGATATTCACTCTCCGAATCGACTGAACTGGTCGCTTCGTCGAGTATTAGAATCCTGGGGTCGGCCAGAATAGCACGTGCGATGGCCAGTCTCTGTTTCTGACCGCCGGAGAGCTTGATCCCGCGCTCGCCGATTTCCGTGTCATATCCCTGAGGCATGACCTCAATAAACTCATGAGCATTGGCAGCCTTGGCCGCGTCGGCAATCTCCTCATTGGTCGCATCGAGCTTGCCGTAGCGGATGTTCTCGCGGACAGTGCCGTTGAACAAAAACGTATCCTGCAGCACCATCGCGACCTGGCGCCTGATGGAGGTCTGTTTGACACTTTTGACATCAATGCCGTCGATCAGCACACGGCCTGCGCTCGGGTCGTAAAAACGCGGGATGAGGTTCACGATACTCGTCTTGCCCGCACCGCTCCTGCCGACCAGCGCCACGATCTGACCCGGCTCGGCCTTGATGCATATATCCTTGAGCACGTACTCGCCGTCTTCGTATCTGAAATCGACATGGTCAAACTCCACCCGACCCTCTATTCGCGGCATATCAATAGAGTCATCTGGATCGGCAATTGCAGGCTCCTCGTCTATCACCTCGAATATGCGCTCGGCAGCTGCAAGAGACCGCTGTATGGTGTCGTTGATCCTGGCGAGATTGCCCACAGGCTGGTAGAGCATGCTCAGGTAAAACGTGAAGATGACCATCGAACCGAGTGTCAGACCGCCGTGCATTACCATGAGTGCGCCGACTATCCATATTCCAAGGTTGCCGAACTG
Source organism: bacterium (assembly GCA_021371935.1). Classification (NCBI taxonomy): domain Bacteria; species bacterium. Next base: position 225,089 of record JAJFVF010000009.1, on the reverse strand, counting down.
AATGAGCAGGTCCACGCTTGGAAAGAAACTCGTCCACATCCGCACGGCCTTCACACGCTGATCGTAATAGGAATTAACATCCGCCGTGAAGTTGTCATATTCATAATCCTCGCGCGCAAAGGCCTTGACTACCCGCACACCGCCTATCCTCTCCTGCACATTCGCGCTTATCTCCGCCAGTCTCTCACGAACTGCTCGATAGGTACCCCTGATTCGGCGCGCAAACCTGTATGCTAGAAAGAAAAGCACCGGGACCGGCAGCAGCGCGACCACCGCCAGTCGGCTCGACAGATAAAACATCACCGCACACATAGCCAGCAGTCGGAAGATATCCGAGACCAGAGTGTCGGCGGCATGGTTTACGAACTCTTCGACCATCTGCGTATCATTTGTGACACGGGACATAATCTCGCCGGTCTGCCGGGAGTCGAAATATGAAACCGAGAGCATCTGCAGCCGCGCAAACATCTGTTTTCGCAAGTCACGGATGATCTTTTCACCCAAAACGTGCATTACATAGCCGCGCGTAAACGATAACATCGCGCTGCTGATGTAAATTATCAATAGAGCCGCGACAGAAAAAATCAACAGACGAATTCGTCCGCCAAAAGGTTGACCGGTTGCCATGATGACCCGATCGGTGATAAGCTTTCCATAGATGAGCGGGGGAATCAGGCCGATCAGCCCAATGCCTATGTTCGAGACAATGCCTATCGTTACAGGACCTTTATATGGCTTTAGATAACCTAAAAGCCGGCCGAATGCGGCACGTTTGTCTTTGGGTTTGTTTCGTTCGTCCATGACTTTTGTATCCTACCATGCCGCAAGGCGAATGGCAAGATAATCTTGAGCCCTTGGGGTCGCGATCGCTTTGTGCTCCGCCATCGAAGAGCATATCACTCTGGAGGTAGTAATGCACCGCACAAAGACCGCATTCAGCGGCAGACTACTGTTGGTAGTCATCCTCGCACTCTTTTCTCTCTCATGCTACGCAGCAGATACGCCAAAGAACATCGTTTTTCTCATCGGCGACGGGATGGGAATAGGCATCATTACAGCGGCACGCTGCGCAGGACCGGGTCAGGATGGTCAACTTGCCATGGACACCATGCCAGTCATCGGACTCATCAAAACTCACTCAGCAAATGCGCTGGTCACAGATTCAGCGGCAGCCGCAACAGCTTATGCCACGGGAGTCAAGACCAACAACGGTGAGCTTTCCATAGATCCGGCTGGCAAAAGACTCAGAACAATACTTGAAGCCGCACATGATACGGGTAAGGCTACCGGAATTGTAAGCACCAAATTCATCACCGATGCCACTCCGGCTGCTTTCGTATCACATGTGACCAGCCGCGGCCAGCGAACCGATATAGCTGTTCAGATGCTCAGCTCTGGAGCTGATGTTATTATGGGCGGAGGACGCAAAGACTTTACACTTAAAACAGACACCAGTGATGGCAGAACTGATGGGCGCGACTTGATGGCTGAAGCAGCAAAAAGTGGATTTCAAGTCATAACCACCAGAGACGAATTGTTGGGCATCTCTTCAGGAAAGGTGCTTGGGCTGTTCGTGCCGGATATCATGACGGCATTTAGCCCGGAACCGACTTTTCGCGAGATGACGACTTGCGCCATTGATTGCCTTGACAACAACAAAAAGGGCTTTTTCCTGATGAGCGAGGGCGGCACGATTGACTCGTTTGAGCATGCTAATAATGCAACTGATGCCGTCAAACAGACACTGGAATTCGATAATACCGTGCAAATGGCGCTGGATTATGCGCGCACGCATAAAGATACTCTGGTTGTTGTGACTGCAGACCATGAGACCGGCGGAATGGGCGTGCTTAACCCTGACGGCGATCATCCCAAGTTTATGGCAGGTTGGGTTTACGGCGGGCATACCGCAAATATGGTCCCGATATTTGCATACGGACCCGGATCGCAATACTTCGCCGGAGTCCATGACAACACTGAAATTCCAAAGATTTTTTCAAAGCTGTGGAGCTGTAAACTGAACTGATGGGAAGACTGAAGTGGAAAGCTGCATACTCCGGCTTTCCACTTTTTTCGGCTATCTGTGCTATAATTTAGAAAATAACTAATGTGGGGGACACGATGCACGTTATCGTGGGGTTTGTAAAGGAATATAACGCCTATCTGTCAATAGGCTTACTGGTTTTCAGCTTGATTTTGTTTGGCTATATGATTGTCTTGTCTTCGCGGACATCCAGGTTGGCTAAGCGCAAAAGCGTTACGCTCTCCGGCGCCAACGCAGAGGAATTGGCAGAGGCTATATCGGAACAATCTGCCTTGATCTATGATCTGCGAAACAAAATGGATGAGGTGCACGTCAGGCAGATGGAACTCGGCCAGGCCATTGAAAAGTGCATTCAAAATACCAACATTATCAGGTTCAATGCGTTTGAAGATGTGGGTGGAGAACAGAGCTTCGCGCTCTCTTTGCTGGATGCAAACAACACCGGAATAATCATAAGCAGTCTGTATGGACGCCAAGACTCGCGGTTGTATGTTAAGAGTGTTACGAACGGCGAAGGTGAACGCGCATTATCCGAAGAGGAACAACGAGCAATCGGTGTTCGTCCAAAAAAGACCACGGTTGCTTGATGAGGTTGTGGAGTGCTCTTTAACACGTCCGGAACCAAAAAGAGTGTAAGCCGCACGGAAGAGCAGGCTCTGATCAGCCGCTGCAAGAACGGCGACATCAATGCATTCGATGAGCTTGTTACTCACTTCCAAAAGCGCGTCTATAATTTCGCTTACGGTATTGCCGGCAACTATGACGACGCCAACGATATCGCACAGGAAGCCTTCGTTCGAGTCTTCAACTCGATCTCAACATTTCGCGGCGACGCCAATTTCACCACTTGGATCTACCGCATCGTCACCAATGTCTACCTCGATGAACGCAAAAAAGCTAAAAACCATCGCCAGGTGTCGCTCGACGAAATAATCGAACTCGACGAAACATCCGTTTCCCGACAGATAGAGGATGAAAGCCCCTTGCCGGATGAAATAGCCGAATCCAAGGAACGCAACAAAGCTGTGCGCGCAGCGATTGACTCATTGCCCGATTACCAGCGGATAATAATGACGCTTTATCACCTTCATGACCGCAGTTATGAAGAGATTGCAGATATTTTGCACTTGCCGATCGGGACGGTCAAATCCAGGCTCAACCGTGCCAGAGGCGCACTCAAAGAAATATTGGAATCCAAGCCGGAACTTTTCGGATAGTTATTAAGTCTAGAAACTGTAGATAGCAAAGCGCGTAGGCGTGTTGTTTGATCTGGGAGTGTCATCCCTGCAGATTTTGTCGATCGAGGGCTGATAATGATCATGAGCAAGCCTTAGCGGATAGGAGTGCGCATTTGCGTACATATATTTTTGCGCAGGAGAGTACGCATTTATTTTTGCGCAGGAGAGTACGCATTTGGGCATGCACGCATGCAAATTTGGGAAGTATTGCATAGTTGCCAGGAGATATTTACTGATCGGAGCAAGCTGGTTATGAAATGCACTAAAGCCCAGGAACTTTTTTCGGCATACATGGAAAATACCATGGACCCACCGCTGCGGGTGGTTTTTGAGCAGCATCTTGCACAGTGCCCCAAGTGCAAAGCGAATTATGAGAAATTCCATGCATCAATTGTAATGTTGGAAGAACTTCCTGCAGTCGAAGTCCCGCATGGCTTCCATGCAGCCGTTATGGCACGAGTGGAACGTGAGAGAATGCGCACCCCATCACCTGTAAGATGGTGGAAGTTGGATTGGCAGAGAGCCCTCACAATTCGAGTGCCGGTCCGTGCAGCGGCCATGGGTTTCGCCGCACTGCTTTTAATGGTGATGGTCTTCAGACTTACACCTGCCACCACCGTAGTGGCGGATTGGCTGGGTGTTCCGAGGGCCGTTAATCATACTGTTGGAGACGGAAGTGATGGGCCGAAAATAAGCCAGGCCAAAGCCGGCTATCATGTGGCTCAGTCAGGAATATCGATAAGCGTCAAGCCTGATGATAGCGGCACATATCAACTCGGCCTTACCGCTAAGCAAGAGCGGCCAATATATTTTTGTATGTATATGATGCCGGATGATGTTTCGGATGCAGATGCAGCCATTAGTACATGGCAGACAGGATACGTCAGGCAGGACGAGTGCTCCACCACTCGCATCGGCGTGGACGAATCGATAGGCGCTCGGGTTGTGAAAGTTGGATGGAGCTATAACCATCACGACTATAATGAGTATGTGTTTCTGCCATCACACTTTGACCAAAACGCTTCTGCGAAAAGCTTGGAGCTGTCGATTGACAATATGAGCATCTATGATGCCCTAAAACTGATATCGAGAAGTTATGGCATAGTGATTATGGCAAGCGGTGATCTGAACAAAAAGATCAACTACACAGGCGTGAATGACGGTGCGCCGGAAGATGCGCTATACAGAAGCGTCATTCAGGCTAAGATGACTTGGCAGGCGGTGGACTCTTCTATCTATCTTGTAGAACCTGGAGATTGAGTAAACCGAACAATCAGTTGCTAAAACGAGGCTGTCTCAAAAGAGGCAGCCTCATTTATTTGCGCTTAGCGCAATCACATCCTGGCCTTTTTGGTATCGTGACGCGTCTCGGGAGGAGGATGATATAAAGCCTCACTGGGACGACGTTTCTGCTCCATCAGCGACGTCTGCGGACTCGTCGCCTTGAGGGCTGTGCGCAGTCCGAATGCCAGGTAACCTGCACAACTTGCGTTCGCCATTCCACTGAGAGCATGACCAGTCTTGGGATCTGCCACGCTGCATGCTATCTCATCATCAAGTGTGGTGCGCCTCAAAAAATCAAGCCCCTCACTCTCACGACCCGACAACAAGTCCATAACCACACCGACAATAGATGGACCTAGACCATTACGTGCCAGTTGAGCTTCAAACGTATTGCCCTTACCTGAGAGTGTATTGTGCTCTGAGTGAATCCATTTCACAGTATTTTTGTATATCTGGTCGCCTTGGGAACAAAAACCCAGATAGCTGAGCAATTGCAAACTCCCCGTCGCATCATCGTCAAGCAGATAATTGCCCTTCAGATCAATTTCGCTGGCATACATCTTCCCATACGGGCCATCCACAATGAAATTTGCCTGTATTGCCGCTTTGATACTCATTGCAAGGAGCTTTGCTTCTTCTGCCCGGTCAATGTCTCGAATCAGGTTATAAATGTGGCTGATATCCAACAGAGAACGCCACACAAGCACATTGGAAAAACAGACATATGGATACTCTGAAGCATCACCCGAAGGCAAAAGCAGAGTCTCAAAAAGCGCCGCCTCCGTGTGCCTCTGTGCAGCAAGAATCTGTTGAATGGTATTCACGCCCGCCTGCACACGTCTGTCAAAAAGGATCGACATATCGGAGGTTACTTCCACATACATAGCGAGCGCACGAATGGGTGAACACAACTGGTCCAGTTGAAGCCCCGGCTCCAGGACTATTCCGTCGATAAACCGAGAATGTGCCCCCACGTTGGAAAGCTGTGTTGTAAAAGCATAAATCAGCATATTGCGGGCGCGAGGCCAGTCGATCTGCAATACAGCGGGCAGCGACCAGCGCATGGCATCGCGGTCCCGATACGATGCGCACGTGTCGTTTCTGCTGCTGCGCGAGGTCATCAGGATCAACTCTTCAGTATCCAGCGTTATAGCCTGTGAATAGAAGTAGTTATAGAACGAGTTGACGTTCATCATGCGCCGGAAATATGGATCATTACACTCAATGACATGCTTGTCGAGCCATGCCATAAGCCTGGGCAGCATCCGGTCCCATCTCTGTACTTTCATCTCTTCCGCCGAAGCGATTGCAGATACCTCTTCCAGTCCCACACCTATATAGACCGGAATATCCAAGGATTGGCCCGGTTTTAGCTTATAATCGTCCATCAGATCATAGCACACCGGCACACCTGCTGCTGCAGTCAGACTTTCGCCGGTCCATTGTGTGATCTGCTTGTGCTTTTCTAGGTCGCTAATCACTGCCGGGACACAATTCCCAGAAACAAAAGCCATCGCAAATAATGGCGTGTGCCCTCGATACTCAACTATCGGCACTCCGGGTTTCCACGAGCTGATATTGGCATATTTCGTACCCGACATCAGCTTCGAGAGGTTGGCCGTGTGATAACTCGACTTCCAACACCCTTTCCATCCAGCCCTTACATCTAAATCAGCGCCGGATGTGTTTTGCAGTGTGAGCACGCATACAAAACCTCTGCGCTCGAGCGGCGCGAATATCACCGATGAAGCTTTCAAACGGGGAGAAGATACTTCGAACCTGGGTATCCAGAACGACGACAAATCATGCTGTATGTTCTCTTCAAAGAGGTCTTCGCCATCAAGTTCGATCACGGGTTTGAGAAGGGGAACTTCTTCGGAGCCGTGAAGTTCGATGGACGCTCTGTATGCCCGCAGCATGAAACCGATGCACCCTACGCCACCGTTTGTGGTGTGAATCTCAGGTATGGAAATATACTCGTTGCCAGTGCTCAGTCGGCTGATAGTCATCTCGCTAGTCCATCTTTCGCAGCACAAGACCGCTTAGCAGTTTGGGATAAAAATAGGTCGCTTTCTGGGGCATCTTCTCACCCGCGGACGCGATATCCAGTACGGCCCTGACATCTATGTTATTCAGCAGAAATGCCATCTGCTTTCGACCGGAATCGACCATGTCTATAGCCTCATCGGCATCGCGTGTATAGACGATGTGTGTCTGGTCTCGCAGCTTGTCTTTGTCGATCCCGAGCATGCGCTCAAGCACGAGTTTGTGAAGCACGTTCAACTCAAGGTTTCGGCTCGCATCACTGCCCTCAAGCAGTGTTCCAGTATTGCCTTTGAGTTTTATGGTAACTGCCCTGCCTGGTCGATATATACCAATGGCTCCACGGCTGCTCATATCATCTATTAACCGGGATTTCGTCGACTCCTCGACATCGAAAAGCTCAGTGAGCCGATTATCCAAGCCTGTGAGAAAATCATCAGACAGATTATCGACCACTCTGTGTGTCGGAAAAATGGTCATGTCCTTTTGATAGACGTTTGCGATGGTCATCAGAACATAATCAGAGGCGAGCTCACACTTTCCAGCGCAGCAGCAACTGCCTTTGCGCGATTCTTTTGAATAAGCCAGAGCAGTCTCATATCGGTGGTGTCCATCGGCTATCGCAATCGGTTGATCCTTTATAAAATCCGCGACTTTGCGTATCTCAGTCGGATCGGACATCACCCAAAGCAGGTGGCGGACTCCATCGATATCGCGCACATCTTCGTCAGGCTCACTGCTCATTACGGACTTCATCATATCATCCAGCAGACCATGCTCATCGGCATAAAGACCATAGACACTGTCAAGGTTCGTGCGTGTTGTACTCAACAATGGGACCAGATGACTCTTGGGCTTTGCAAGCGTGTTTTCGTGAGGTAGGATCACACCGTCCTCATAATCGTGCAGTTTTACGGCCAGAGTGAGCCCGCATACTGTGCAAAGCCTGCCGCCACGCTCAAATTCCTGTTTATATATATAGATCGACGGCTCATTATCCTGAACCAGGACACCTTTTTCGAGCCAATCTTCGAGATAGCTTCGGGCACGAATGAACCGGTTATCCACATCGTTGTCGGTGTTGTGATCCTCACCAAGGATCAGGCGCACGAAATTATATGGATCAAGATTGAGATATCGCTGTTTTTCCTCGGGTGAAATGACATCATAAGGAGGACAGGTGACTTTGTTCAGGTCTACTGATTTCTTGTTATAACGAATTCCTTTGAATGGTGATATTTCCGCCAATGGCAAGCTCCATTTTCCGCATTGAAAGCGGCCGCAGTCATTGCTCAGCCGCCTGCATATTATACCATATGACGGCACTGATGCACAGCGCAGTTATGATGCGCGAGCATATCCTGCAGTCTGCGGAGCGGCGGCGGCGTTGGGGGCATCTTTGTCGTCTTCGGGGTCGGCAGGAGTATATCGAGAGCGCAGGCGTCGGTTCACCCAGCTTCTGGCTGTAATTGGGCAAGGGGCATGGCGATGCAAAATACGTTCTGACCCGATCTCAGGGTCGACCGCACACATAGTATATCGTCTGGACCACGCGCCTTGTTCGCCGCGGGCAAATGGTCTCATCAAAAAAGCGACGATCACGCATGCAATTGTCAGCATGAATGCACTCATAATAGATGAGGCGCCGGTCGATTTGTTTTGTATTGGATCAATATATGCGCTTACGTAATCAGGCCGAAACTGCATCGAAGCCGGAGACATAACATATCGTCCGCTCCGGTTCTGCACGATGGATGTAATCAGGCTCTTGATCGCAGTTTTGTAGATGCGGTCTCTGGTCTCATATGGCTCGGCGCCCTTTGTCTCAAGAAGATACGCCGCATACCCCAACGAGCAATAATGCCTGTGAAAAAGCCTCTTATCACTATAAGGATGGCATTCGACAAGAGCCAGACCACTTGAATGCCCCGCCTGCCTTGCTATGGCAACCATTGCGCTATCACGGTCGCCATCACCTGTACTGGGCACTTCAATGGCATTTCCGGGAATTGAAGATGGTTCGTTCCAGTTATGAACGTCAATGAGCAGATTCGGCTTCCAAGCCTTAATTATGCTGTTCACATAAAGAGTCTCACGTGTGGTCATGGCGGACCAGTCGCGATTTGTGTCCGCGTCCACACCATTAACACGCCTGCCGTTCGCCACGCCATCGGGATTGACCATCGGCACCACGATTATCGCGCATCGTTTAAGCAGATCAGGCTCACTGCCTGCGGAAAGGTTTTTGCACAAAGACAGCACCGACTTCACCGGGTCCGTCTCGTCACCATGCTGGCCGGAGCATATCAATATTCGTGCTTTGTCCTGCGCAGAGGTGGTGAAGTTTGATATAACAAATGCGGGAATATCGCGTTCGCAGTGAGACTTTCCGAACTTCAGCAGCCTGACGCACGAAGAGTCCGAGAGTACCCGGACCGTGTGCATCGCTTCTTCGTAGGGATTGGCTGACACACTGCTTGCAAGCAGCAGCAGAACCGCTGTTATCGCCCAGCGAATCATCTCTGTTTGTCCAGAAAAGTGGGGGTTGATTGGCCGCTGGTAGGGCCATAGGCCGCAATGAGTTTTCTCTTTTGCACGGACCGCTTGAGCGCCACTGAGGTTGCTTCGAGGCGAGATTTCATAAGCGAAATGCAAGCCATTTGATCCGAAAGGATCTTCTCGGCAGCCAAATCGGTCTTTTCCTTCTCAGCCAGCAAATCACGAGCCAGACAACCTAAATCGCCGCCGTCACTGGAGGCAATATCGCGAGCCAATTTCAGGACAGAGCCATCATCATCCAGTCGGCGGCATAAAGTATGCATGTTCTCGCACTGCTTGCTGCGCCGCTTGAGAATGACATTTATGGAGTCTGTGAGATCATTTTTTAGTGCGAGAAGCAGAGACTTGTTCGACTGCGACAGCGCGTCCAGCCCCTCATTCTTGGCATCTATGAGAGCCTTATACTCCTTGAACTGCGAGATTAAGGATTCGTTTGATGTTGAGTGCCCCATCATGCTGCCGCCTCCTCAATCGCCTGCTGCTGCAAAGTCTGTTCGGCTTTTCCCCAGGCTTCACGTAGATCAGATAATATCTTAATGACCTCGGCAAGCGCCTCCTGGTCACCCTCCAGATTGGCTTGCGCGAGTTTCTTTATCGAATATAAATACAACGACCTCAACCTGCTGCTGAAAACAGGGTCCAGGTCATCGCGTAGAGTAGACATAAGCTCCGACACGATAGCCAATGTTTTATTTATATACTTGTTCTGTTCGTAGAGGTTTTTTTCTTTCATCCTTTCGGATGCTATACGCGCAAATCTTATGGCGCCATCATACGACGCCAAAAGAAGCTTTGCCGGAGACGCAGTAAGAAGCTGACTGCGTTGATATTGTGCATAACCGTTTTGGGACATTTTATACTACACCTGATCCACTAACGTTTTTTACTCAAGGTATGTTATCAATCGTCACTACTGCTGCTGAATGCAGCCTCCAACCAACTCGACTGAGACTCCAACTCTGAAAGCGCCGACTCCATGGCGGTGAATTTAGCATACAGAGACTCTTGCTTGGCCTCAATCTTGTCTTCCTCGTCATCTATTAAATCATCATATTCATCAATCTTGTCCTGCAGAGAATCCTGCGCTGTGGTAATAATGCCGGTCGAAGACGTCATATCCTCTATCAGATCATAGAGCTTGGAGCCGACACCATTTGAGAAAGTTATATTGGTCGTCATTGTTGTCGAAGACGTCGCCAGAATCGAAAGACCACAAGCATCATTATTCTCATCTTTACAAGTGAGCACTCTGCCTTTGCCGGTGCAGGTGGCGCCATTGATGGTCCCTTCCACATCGACACCCTCGGTGCCGGTGCCAGAACCACTTTCACCATCCGCATCGCCCGGAGTCATTAGAGTTTTCCCTATACCTGTGCTGCCCGTGGTCGAGCAAGAAGTATCGCTTATGACAGAAAAATTGCTCAATGAACCATATCTGACACTCTTGAAAGTCAGGTAACTGCCTTCACCAGTACCACCTGAACCGGTCGCTGATACGGTGACGCCTGTATCCTCGGAATATTTGTTGATTGCGTTGATGACTTCGTCTATCGTCATGCCGGCAGTCAGATCAATGTCGGTATCGCCTATTGTTATTGTTTCATCGACCTCAAGTGTATCACCCATGGCCGAACCACAGGTGAGGGTCGATTGCGTGGCAGCCTGTGTGATATTTACCTGCCATGCTTTGTTCGTAGCCTTGGTGTCCGACGTGGATGTGACATACGTCACATATGCACTGTCCGACTCGACATTTGTTGAAAACAGCTTGGTTACATCATCAAGATTGTTCTTGAGAGCTTTTTCGAGAGCACTGTCATCGATCTCAAGCTCTCCGTCGGTATTATGAGTGATGCCAATGGACGCAAGCGACTTGATGTCGGAATCCAGACCGGATACGATTCCGCTGACGGCAGAGGTCAATTGACTCTGGATTACCTGCAGTTTATAATCACCCAAAAGAGTGCCGCTTGTTTCGGTGTCGGCATCGTAGCTTAACTGAGTGTTTATACCGTCCACAAAACTGTTATATACGCTCACGAAATTCTCGATGGCCGATTTAACCGTACTGGTATCGCGCGTGACTTTGACCTTGACCGTGGTATTTTCATCGGCTTCCTCTAGGTTGAGTTTTACACCGCTGATGAGGTCATCGATCTCGTTGGAGCTTTTTATAACCGTAAGAGCATTATCACCGGATCCATATTTCAGTTCGGCGTCCTGGCCTGTCTGGACAATATTAGATAGGTCGGGGTCGGTGCCTCCTGTAAGAGTGCTGTTGACCGTAAATACCGAACTTGCACCAGTATCCGAACTAGTCAGGACCAATTGATAGGAGGGATCATCGCTTGTGCCGGTGTTGATAATTGACGCGTCAATACCTGCATCAGCTTTATTAATCGCCTTTGCCAAACCGGTCAAAGTATTATTGTTCGCATCCAGCGTTATACTGAAATCCTTCGTGCTGTCTGCAAATGTAAATGATACTGTGCCGGTGCCGACGACATCATTGACACTGGAATAAGTGCTATTGGACGATACCTGATGCGCCTGGGCCAACTTGCTTACAGTGATATAGTAAGTGCCCGGAACAGCATCCGTGTCTGCGCTTGCTGTGAGTATGTCATCGTCACTGGAAGTGCAGGTGTTTGTCTGGAAATCGGATGCGTCTTTGATCGCCTCAAGCGCGGTCTGCACAGACAATATGCTGCTATTGATGCTCTGCCAGGCAGATAACTCATTCTCCGTTTCGGCCTGTTCGGCCTCAAGAGACGTTTTGTTGGCCGAATAATACTCCATCATTTTTTCGATAATGGAGTCAGTGTCAAGCCCCGATATCAGGCCGGATATGGACATACTACTTGACATGGCAATATCCCTCGCTTTTTTCGCAGACTTATATTGAAAAGCTCGGCGACCGCGAGCGACGAAATGGTTTTGTTTGCGGTCGCCAGGCTTTTTCTGCAATATTTGGAAGAGAGCAGCTAACACCGCTCTCCTCCAAATATTATCGGTTTATTGAAGCAGGGACAACAGGTTCTGAGATACTGAATTCGCCTGAGAAAGCATCGAAATGCCGGCTTGCTCCAATATCTGATACTGAGTCATGTTGGTGATCTCAGTCGCCATGTCCGTATCGGTAATTGTAGACACCGATGAAGACAGGTTCTCTGCTGCAACAGACAAGCTGTTTGTCGTGGTATCCAGGGTGTTGGTCTGGAATGCACCAAGGTTTGCTCTGATTGACGAGACCTGCGAGATAGCCTTGTCAACGATGTCAAGAGCATTCTGCGCACCACTGGCAGTTGTCACATTGATGTCAGCAAGAGTGGAACCGCTGACCACACCTGATCCGAGGTCCTTGGAAGATACCGAAGCCACACTGACTGTTCTGCTCTGGCCGGAATATGCACCGACCTGGAATGTCAGTGAATTGTCTTTCGTCGTGACCTGCGTGGTATATGCGGTAGCTGTTGTTGCTCCGGTCTCGGTCATGTCGATTGTATTGCCATTGCTGTCCTTAAGTGTGAGACCGTTGCCAGATGCCCACACAACGTCAGAGACAAGCTCACCGTCACTGTTCTTTACGGTCGCTTCAACATTCTGACCTTCATCGGTCACTGATGTGGAACCCATCAGATTCCCAGTGGCGTCCGCTATTGCAATCGAAGCATTACTGCCGTAGTCTTCGGTCGTGAAGACAACTGCGTGTGTGGTTGTGTCGAATGTGGCGGCAACACCAGTCGTATCAGTCTTGGCATTGATGGCGTCCATAAGGTCGCCAATCGTCATCGACGTATCGTAATCGATCTCAACGCTGGCACCCGTGCTGCCTGTCAGCTCGAATGTGCCTTCGCCGGTCAGAGCCACTGTCGTTTCTGTGGCAGTGCCGATAGCCGCTGAGCTGACTGTAGCCTGCTGAGCGACCTGAGTGACGGTGATATCCGTATAGTCATCCGTATCAAGGTTGAGACCACCGCTGTTGAGGTTGGAACCCGTGACCGCTTCGCCGGTAATGGATGACTTTACACCAGCGGAGCCGTCCAGCAGGTTCTTTGTGCCATACTGGGTCTCCTGTGAAATCTTGTCAATGGACTCAAGAGCGTTATCGATCTGGGTCTGATAGGCCGCGACCGTCTCTTCGTCACTGGCGCCAGCGTTTGACGCCGCTACGGCAAGGTCTCTTATCGATGAGAGAAGAGAGTTGACTTCGGTCAGAGCGCCTTCAGCAGTCTTTACCAAGTTGGTTGCGTTTGACGCATTGGTGATAGCCTGATTGACGCCACCGACCTGAGCCTTCAGTTTCTCGGAAATAACCAACCCTGCCGGATCATCGGCTGCGGTGTTGATTTTGTAACCCGAAGATAATCGCTGAATGCTCTTCGACAGTTTGCTGTCTGTCTTAGACAAAGACAGATAGGTGTTCGATGCAGTGCTGTTTGTGTTTACTGAGAAACCCATGTTCTATACTTCCTCCCTGAACAATTCCGCCAATCCATTGGCGATTCGGAAGTAGCCAGAATTTACTTCCAACAGACTTGTTCCACGAAAGAACATGGAATCTCAATGTAGATTTTGAGGAAAAAATAAAAACATTTGCTGGTGGACAGGTTTCCGGCGCACTAACCGGAAACCTATCCACCACAATTGGTTATTGAAGTAGCTTGAGGATGTTTTGCGGTATCTGATTCGCCTGAGAAAGCATCGACACACCCGCCTGCTCCAAGATTTGAAGCTGAGTCATATTTGAAATCTCCGATGCCATATCGGTATCCTTGATCGTTGACTCGGAAGCCGCAATGTTTTCTTCAGCAACTGTAAGGCTGTTTGAACTACTTTCAAGCACGTTCGTCTGTGTTGCGCCCAAATTTGCACGCAGAGTCGAGACATCGCTGATTGCCTGATCCAATACCTTGATCGCCTCTTGAGCGCCCTCAGACGTGGTGACGTCGATATCTGCCAAGCTGGTAAATAGAGATGATGCGCCAAGGCCAAGACCACTGGCCGAGCATGTTCCGATGCTGATGCTTCTTGTCTGACCCGCGTATGCGCCGATTTGGAATATCAACGAGTTGTCTACTATACTGAACTGATCGTCATATGAAACCGGACCGCCTGAGACATCTGTGGTCGCAGCGGCTGTGGTAAGGTATATAACATTACCATTACTGTCTTTTAAAACAGTGCCGCTTCCGCAGTCCCAGGTCACATCCGATACCAACTCGCCTGCTGAATTCGTTACGACCGCTTCGACATCAACGCCGCTGTCGGAATCGGACGTCAGGCCACCGGCAAGTATGTTTCCCTCGCTGTCTGCGATGGAAATGGTCGTGTTGCTGCCGTATTCATCGCTGGTGAACGTGATCGTGCCGGTTGTAGTATCGACAGTGGCTGTGACACCGGTATCATCCGATTGTGCGTTTATGGCATCGGCAAAATCGCTTACGGTCATATCTGATGTGTAATCAATAATTACCGTTGTCCCGTTGCCTCCGGTCAGCTCAATGTTGCCGTCTGCGCCGATAGCTGTGGTACTTGAACCGAATGCCTTTGTGCCGAGTGTCGCTTGTTCTGCGGCTTGAGTGATCCTGATACTCAGCGAATCCGTTGAAGAAAGGTTGAGGCCGCCATTATTCAAATTCGCGCCATCGACGGCTGTGCCCGTTATACTTGATTTTACGCCTGCGGAGCCGTCCAGCAGGTTTTTGTTGCCGAACTGAGTCTCGTTGGCGATGTTATTTATGGAGTTAATGGCGTTTATTATCTGCTGTTGATCCGCCGCTACGGACTCTTCATCACTTGCGCCGGTATTGGCTGCAGCAACCGCAAGGTCTCTCATGGAACTCAGCAGGCTGCTGACCTCGGTCAAAGCACCTTCAGCAGTCTTTACCATGTTGATGGCATCACCGGCATTTGCAATAGCCTGGTTAAGACCGCCTACTTGAGCCGACAGCTTCTCGGATATAACAAGCCCGGCTGGATCGTCTGCGGCTGAATTTATTCTATAGCCCGACGACAACCGCTCTATGCTCTTTGACAGTTTGGAGTCCGTCTGAGACAGCATCCGCTGCGCAGTAAGGGCGGTCGTATTCAGATTTATTCTCATAGACATCGCTGTTATTTTCCTCCTTGAACATGTGCCGCCTGCTTATACAGTATTATTATGCAGGCCTTGTCCATAGTCTTGTGATTCAAACACAGCCTGGCCGCTCCTTCCTTGGATTGGACACTCATTTTTTGAGTCGGCATCGGGTTTGATCCATATGACGTATCGACAGGCACATTAGAGAGGTTTAGCGATTTTTTGAGGAATTTTAAAAAAGTTGGGGTGGTTTGGACCAACATATGGAAACGCTGCCGCAGCATAAACTATCAGAGCATGTAATTCACGGTAAGTCGCTTGTATAACACTATGGGTTTACACCACTATAACCACAAACAATCTTGCAGCTTACCCAGCCTAAATTGCTTAGGTACGCACCAACAACCACCCTGCACTTTGGTAGGGCAAAAATGGAAACAGACACCTGGATCTGATGAAGCTAATGCTAATCCAATTCGCCTATGGCTTTGGACACAGCTTCCGGATTGATGGAGGAAGCTTGTACGTTCTCCGCCTTGATCTGCTCCAGCAGTTCCTTGCGGTGTACAGGAATAGCCCTGGGAGCGTCAATGCCCAGACGCACCTGGTCTCCACGCACCTCAATTACCAGGACTTCAACATTATCATTGATAACGATCGATTGACCGATTTTTCTTGCCAGTACAAGCATGATGAGTGCATCCTTTCACTCGCTGGAAAACTATGCCGCCTTGACAGTAGCTTTCGTCTCCGACACAACTTCCGTGAGCTGGTGTCTGACGGAATAGCGGTTGTCCTGCAAGATAACCTGCATACCCGTCATTGTCTTTGAGTTCACAACTACCGGTGCTGCAAGATTCAATGTAATCATGCGGCCGCCGTTGCTTATTGTCACGATCGCAAGAACAAATGCGTCCCCTTCATTAGTAAGATGGAGCATTTCGGCTTCTGCATCCGATATCTCGATGTCATAGTTCTCCACAAACACCGATGGGTCGACTACCACAAATGCCAGTGACGGTTCATCAACACACTGCAGCCATCGAAACTCCGTGTCTGGACGATGCTGGATCGTAATGAACCTGGTCATCTCCTCAAAACCCAGAGGACCTCGCGGCATGTTGATTACGGAACTTTCATCAACATCAAGTATTCCGAATCTGGTCGTATCAACTTTCATCTGTTACCATCCTCCCTAAGACAGGTAATTTAGACTTGCCAAAGATATATCCATAATCTGTGATGTGACAGACAGAGCCGTCTGGTAAACGTTTTCTTGAGTCTTTAGATTGACTACCGCTTCCGCAAGGTCTATGTCTTCCACATCCGATAACATTGTCTCAAGCCTATCCTGAGTCTCCTCCAATGTCGACGATGCATTCTCAATTCTGGCTTCCCAAGAACCGACTTGCGCTTCACAGGAAAGCAGGTTGTTCAGGTTTGCATCAATATTGTCCAGCTGATCACTGATGCTGGTAACATTGCCCGACTTTATTGCATCTTCAAGCTGAGTGACCATCGTAAACAAATCGGTCGAGCCTGCTCCGGCGCTGCCGTCAAAATTGAAGACTGTGCTGCCCGGTATATTTACCTGCAGACTAACCCAGGACTGCACCTTTGTCGTTCTGATGCCGTCGTTTCCGTCATACACATACGTCCCATCAGCTGCCTGGGTTATGGTCTGTGTATCGCTGGCAGTTCCGCTGAATATATATTGATCGGCATGCTTCGTATTCGCCAGGTCCACCAGTTGGCTCAGAGAACTCTCCAACTCAGATATGAATGTGCTTTCAGTGTCTGCCATGTCCGTCTCTGCGGCATCAACGGCAATATCTCTTATAGACTGGACAATGTCCACCAACGACTGCAATGTACTGTCCGTTGTTTCCAACAGCGGTTGGTTTACGCTGACATTATCGGCATATTGTTCCGTTGTACTTATAGCAGATCGCAAACTCATTGCTTTACTTGTTCCAGGAACGTCGTCGGAAGGGCTATTTATGCGCTTTCCACTGACGGCCTGCCTCTGAGCCTCGATCAAAGCCTGACTGGCATCGTTTGTATAAATAAGAGCATTTTGTATCTGTTGACTCAGTGATGTCCTCATAGTTTTACCTCCGGATTAAGCTCCAAAGTGAATTGCATGTCTAGCGCGCATTATTCACGAGAAAAATGAATAATGCTCTCAGAGAGCCGGATTATGCGGTAAGCGCATAATCCGGGTTAGCCGGTCTGCATCAGCACGTCAAGCATATCATTCATAACCGTAAGCACTCTGGAAGCGGCATTGTATGCCTGCTGGAACTTGATCATGTTCGTAAGCTCCTCATCAAGCGAAACACCCGATACAGACTGCTGTTGTGTTGTAAGCTGTTCGAGTGACAAAGCGTATGCTTCCGATTGAGTCTGGGCTGCCGCCGATGCGCTGCCGATATTTCCGACCAACGTTTCATACATCTCATTGATCGAAGTACCTTCAGCATCCTTAAGATCAGCTATTGCCTGCGCGATGTTACCATTGCTTTTACCGAAATTTGTGCTGGAACTGGCTGCAATGAGATCCGGCTTGCCTACAATACTCTCGTCAAGACATATATTTGCCGCCGTCGTGCCGGCCTTAAAGAAATCTCCCCCTGCGCTGCCATCCAGAGTGAGTCCTGTCTGATGCAGCGCATTGACCGATGAAACCAGTTCGGCTGCTATGTCATCCAACTGCGACATATACCCAGGAATAACAGTGTCTCGCAAGTCTGTAACGGCCTTAAGTTCACCACCCGTTACTGCCACCGGATCAAGTCCGTCTTCCCAAACGATGCTCGATTCCCCATTCGACCCGGTCACGGTGGTAAGCGTGTTGACTTCACTACCCTGCACAAGCACTCTGCCGGCGATTGATATCACAAGGTCTCCGCTGCCTTCGCCGCTGACAGTGACATCTACGTATCCGGCCAACTCGCTTACCAGCGCGTCACGAGTATTCAAAAGGTCATTGACCGGCTCATTATTGGATGACATGGCGCCGATCTGGTTGTTCAGCGCTCCGATCTCCTTCGCCATCAGATTGATCTGATCGACTATGTCCTCCGCCTCCAGGTTCAAGTCGTCGACCATATCGGACATCTGACCGTATACGTACTGAATCCTTTCACACAACGATGTCGCATCTTCAAGCAGTGCGCTCCTGACGGAAGTATCGTCGGCGCTGTTGGCGACAGTAGACCAGGAATTCCAAAACGTGTCGAGATCGGTCTCCAGGGAGGAGTCGCTTGGCTCGTTCATTATCGACTCCAACCCACTCAAAGTGCTCGCCATATAGTCCCATTCCGCGCTGTTTGTGGTTGTTTCTCTGAGTCGGTTTTCGACCAGCGCATCCACAACGCGTTCGACATCGCCGGTCTGTGTGCCGCTTCCGATCCCGGAACTGCCGACGGAAGAGGCCTCCTGAGATGTCGCCAGAACCTGGCCTTCCACCATAACGACCTTTTGACGTTTATAGGTAGGGTCGTTTGCATTGGCGATGTTATACGACAAGACCTCCATCGCGCGTTTTTGCGCAGTCAGGCCTGATTGAGCTACGCTGATACCGAAAAAAGTGCTAGCCATATGCTTGTCCTATACACGCAAGTCCAGACTGAGAGTGAGCGGCTGACAGGGTTGGAAATGCGCATCTTTTGAATATGGAGCAGGTCCACGGTCGTCCGCAATCGTCCGCAGACACTCGGTGATTATTTCCATGCCGTTTCTGAGCAGCTTGTTATTTACCTCATTTGCTCTTCTCAGCTTGCCGGCAAGAGCAGATATCGACTGCATCTCAGCCTCTATTGCAGTGCAATATGTTATGCCTGCAGCCATAGCAAGTGACTTTTGATCGGAATTGTCCGGGTCCAGCCCTGCTGACACGGCAAGCTCGGCAGCCACCGCAGCAGCCCTTCGATCCGCTTCGCTTATCCTGCGGAGTATCTCTTCATTTGCTGTGCATGTGAGAACTATGTCCTCAGCATTATTTGCAGTCAGCGCATCGCGCTGTTTGAGTGCTATCATATTTGCATGGCCAAGCAGTGAGCTTACCTCTTTCAGGCAGCCTGCCAACGCTTCGCCAAGTTCTTTGCCGGATGACATATCTACACCTGTCCTTCCACCGCACGGTTGATCAGCGAAGAAGCTATGTCCTCACTGTCAGCGAGATTTCCTTCGGTAAGTGCGGCTTTCGCTTGCTCGACGATATCTGCTCTGATGTCCGGTCCACTCATAGCGGCAGACCTTGCCTGTTCCACCAGCGACGAGAACTGTGATATCGTCACGACATCACATGCGCCCGCCTTTGCTGCAGCCTCGGTCGACTGTGTTTTGTATATCTTGTTCAGGTGAACGCCCAGCGCGCTGTCAGCGCTGTTGATTGGCAGTATCATGGTCCTCACCTCGTGATGCATTATTATTTGATATATTGATTTGCGAACTCAATTGACTATAGAGAGTATCCGCGATCCCTATCGAGTTGCTCTCGGCGGCAGATTTACAAATTTCTTCGTCCATCATGCCCTGATAGATCTCTTCTTCCTGGCTCGAACCAAACAGTTCGCTCTTTTCAACCGTCTTGCGCATCGATTTGAGCATATAGCCAAGAAATATCGACTCGAAATCCTTACATGCTTTCCTGAGTTTCTTATCCTCGGAACTGCCAGCACTCTGAGCACTGCTCGTCTTCGCGGATGCAGTTTCAGAACCGCATAACTCCTGCAGACTGCTGGCTACGCCTTGAACAGTCATCATATGACCTCCAACTGTGCCTGCAGAGCGCCTGCTTCTTTAACCGCCTGAAGAATAGCTATCAGGTCCCTGGGAGTCACCTTCAAAGCGTTAAGTGCCCTGACCAGTTCCTCTATGCTCGATCCATCGATCTCGACCAGATGGCTCGGCGGTTCACTGACGTCGATATCCTTGTTTTTGGTCACGACAGTCTTGCCCTTTGCCATAGGATTCGGCTGGGAAACGGTCACGTCGGACGAAATCTTCACCGTCAGCGCGCCATGAGATATCGCTACAGGCAAAAGTCTAACCTGTCCGCCGATTATGATGGTCCCGGTGCGCTCATTTACTATCACCTTGGCCGACGTATCCGTAGTCAACTCGACCGACTCCAGCTTGGCGATCAGCGGCACGGGGTTGTCTCTATACTCCACCGGCAGCTTGACTGATATCACATTGCCGTCCACCGCTTCCGCATAAAGACCGCCTATGCAGTCATTTATTGCGCTGGCTGCTCGGCAAGCCGTGGTGAAATCATTCTGGTTGAGCATTACATTGAGCTTATCCTGCTCAGTCAGCTGCGTTTTTGTCTCCTCTTCAACAATCGCGCCGCTGGGAATCCTGCCGACTGTGGCATGGTTTTTGGAGACCGAGTCTCCACCTCCGCCTGCATTGAACCCACCAATCGACACGGGTCCCTGGGCAACGGCATACACTTCGCCATTGGCAGCCTTGAGAGGAGCCTGGAGGAGTGTGCCGCCCTGCAGAGAACGCGCATCGCCCAGCGATGACACAACCACGTCAATAGTGCTGCCTTCCCTCGCAAAAGCGGGAAGCTCGGCTGTTATCATCACCGCCGCCACGTTCTTTAGCTTCAGCTTGTCCGCTGACACGGTTATCCCGTAACTCTCAAGCATATTTGCCACTGTCTGAATCGTAAACTTGGACTGCTGGCTGTCACCGGTGCCCTCAAGGCCGACAACTATGCCGTATCCGACAAGCTGGTTGCCTCGCACACCTTCGACGCTCGCGATATCTTTCAACCTGACCTGTGCCTGCGCCGAACCGGCTGCAACGGCGAGCAGAAGCATCGATATTATGATTTGTCTCAAATTGACTCTCAACTCTCAACCCTCAACTCTCGACTAAAAAAGTATCTTGAAAATCTTGCTGATAATGCCTTCTCTTTGCCTGCTGCTGATGGCGCCGCTGCCGACATGGGTAATCTTCGCATCGGCAATGCACGTGGAAGATACCGTATTGTCGGTTGTTATGTCCTGCTGCCTAATCACTCCCGACAGCTTTACCTCTTCCTTCTCGGCGTTCGTCTGCACAAACCGGCTGCCCTCTATCTGAAAATTGCCGTTATCCAGTATTTTGGTGATCGTGGCAGTCATAGTTGTGGTGAACGTACTTGTCCGAGTGGTGTTGCCGGAAGCCTTCACACTGTCACCGCCGCTGTAGCTGATGGCAGGTATGTTCTTGAGCAGAGTGCCAGTACCGCCGTCAGTGCTCAGAGATGAATCCTTTTTTGCATTAGTGGAAGCCGACTGGCTGGATGTGGCTGTCTCCACGATGAGCACGGTCACGATATCCCCAACCTTGGATGCGCGCTTGTCCGCATATTGCGATTTTGCCGACTCCGGCTGCCACAATGACTCGGCGCATGCCGACGCTCCCAAAACCAATATAAGTGCAAGAACTGTTATATATCTGCTCATAATAACCTCTCTTTCCCGGATTATGCGCTTTCTGCATAAATCCGGGGCTCCACGAGCATTATTCACGCCCCTCGTGAATAATGCAGACTATCTGACTATCTCCACCAGACCCGGCTCCACAACCTGCGCCCGAACCTCGCCCTGCGAGACAGCCGACATTACCCGTATGGTGTCGCCCTTCCTGCCGTCTTCTTTGACCTGTGCGGTAGTGTGAAGCATCACATTGCCGCATTTCACGGTCAGGTTCACAGTATCGCCCCGCTTCACATCCGGCGGAAGCTCGATCGACTGCGATGTAATGACGCAGCCGAGTTGAATGGTGCGCCGGGCGATCCATTCCTTGCTTTCATGATCGCCGTCACGTATGACTGCATCCCGAACTGTTGTTATGTCTCTCTTCTCCCAGGATGTATTTGATGGCATGAGCGCCTCACCCTGACTTATCAACTTTGTCGCTATCAGCACCTCGGCAACGGCCTTCACCGTAAGCGCAACGCTTGTGGTGGCTGCAGTCTTGCCATTTGACATGATTTCGAGCACAACCGTGTTTGCTCCCGGTCGAAGACTGCTGCTCATCAACCTCGGCCTGACCTCGACATTCTCAGCCTGGGCGATCACGATCTGCCTCGGTGCGCGCTCCACGATGACATCGTATGTAATATCATCCGTGCAGAGCCGCTCCATAACATATGCTTTCGCCTGCTCGGCTAGATCCTCAGAGCTGATCCTGACGCATTTGCCGACGATATCAACAGTATCTGGACCGACCAGATCAACCTCACTCTTCAGGTTAGCCGACTTGAGTCTCAGCTTTATATACTTCGCATCGATACTCTTGCTCTTGCCCGGCAAAGGACCTGTAGCCACGACTATCTCGCCTATGCGCTTCGCAAGTTTTTGCGGAGCCTCTATGCGCGCAATGTCCCCGATCTTGACCGAACGTGCGGGCTGCACCTGTGACTCGGGCTGCAATATCACTTTAGCCACAGCGGAATCAGCCGCTGCACACATGCCCAAAATCATATATATTGTCAGGAAGGCTATAGCCGCGCGCTTCATTGCAATTATCCCTTCAGATTGTTCGCGATGCTGAGCATGTCATCAGATGTCTGTATGCTCTTGGAATTGACCTCATAGGCTCTCTGAGCCTCGATCATATTGACCATCTCGTCGACGACGCTGACATTGGACACCTCCACCATTCCCTGGCTGAGTGTACCCGTGCCGTCCTCTCCGGGCGTGGCTGTTGCTGCTTCACCTGATGCGTCCGTCGCAGAATACAGGTTCTTACCTATGCTGCTTAAGCCGGCAGGGTTCAAAAACTTGGCAATCTGAATCTGGCCTATCTGCTGCGGGTCCGTCTGGCCGGTAACCGTGACTGTGACTGTTCCGTCCTCACCGATGGTGATATCTTCCGCCTCAGAAGGAATCGTGATCTCGGGCTGAACAGCATAGCCGTCGGATGTGACCAGCTTACCGTCGCTGTCCATCTTAAACGAGCCGTCTCTGGTATATGCAGTCTCACCAGACGGCAGCATCACTTGGAAGAAACCGTCACCTTCGATCATGACGTCCAGATCGTTATCGGTCTCCTTATAGTCACCCTGGGTGAAGATTTTCTCTGTGGCAGCCAGCCGTGTTCCCAAGCCCACTTGAATTCCTGTGGGAACCTGCACACCCTGTGCCTGCGACGCACCGGCGGTCCGGATAGTCTGATATAATAAATCCTGAAAATCTGCCCTGGTCTTCTTGAAACCGGTCGTATTGACGTTGGCCAGATTGTTCGCCGTGATATCCAGATTGGTCTGTTGAGCAGCCATTCCGGTGGCGGCTGTATATAAAGCTCGGATCATTCAAATGCCTCCATATGTTTCAAATAATCAGTTTCTGTTTCTGCGAACTATGTCTGCCCAGCGCTGTTTATCAGCTTATTGAGTGTGCCGTCAACAGCGGAGACCACCTTCTGATTTGCTTCAAAAGCCCGGACATTGGTGATCATGTCCACCATTTCCCGGACTATGTTCACATTTGCGCCCTCTATGCAGCCCTGCATCAGTTTTGTCTGGTCTTCCTGCGCGCCGACTATCTTTATCTTGTCTATAGGCATCCCATCGACACTCACTTCACCGTCGGCTGCCACACTCAGTTTGCCGTCAGGTATCTCGATCGTGCCGTTTTCGCCAAGGACTTTCGCCCCATCGGCAGTGCATAGTTCGCCCTCAGAGTCCAGACGGAAGTTGCCGGCGCGTGTGAGCATTGTCCCGTTTGACGTGCTCACTTCAAATGCACCCGGTCCATCTATCGCAAAGTCGAATGAATTGCCGGTCTCGCGGATCGGACCCTGACTGTTATCACGCGCGGAAGTGGTGCTCACGATCACCGAATCGACTTTGGAGTTAGGATAAGGTGGGCGTTCGCGATCAACCGCCATGGCAATTTGGCTGCCAAGCTCCTGCGCAAACGACGACGAGACCACCTTTTCGCGTTTGAAACCCGGGCTTTGGGCGTTAGCGATATTGTTTGCTATTACATCCTGCTTGTTCGCCTGAGCAACCAGGCCGCTTGCTGCTGTGTAAAGTGCTCTTATCATTTTTCTCTCCAATTGACGTATCGACAGTCCACATCATCGGGTTTAGCGGATTTTATGAGGCAGGCAAAAATGACATTGACAAACATAAACTCATGTGGTAATTTGCAAAAAAGTGACCGCTGCGTTTAGCAACTGGCGACGGCGGCACGGATGTGGTGTTTTCTTCCAACAATGAAGTAACGTAGTTATGGATGGAAGGAGATTTTATGATGAGGATACTTGGTTTGTTGGCAATGTGCCTGATCCTCGTCGCGTGTGTTGGCCCCGTTCTGGCTGATGATGTAACAATCGGAAGTGCAGAAAACCCAATCGAATTGAACGGTCTTGGCGCAAGCTACGAAGCTGAACATGCAGATGCAGCACCATTCAAGGGTTGGGCGTTTGTAACGGTCAAGAACACGGGCAGCGAAGCTTGGGGTGATTTTCACTTCAAGATATTCGCATATCCCGGCGGTTCCAGTGATATCTCGCAGGTGAGTTTTCTTGACTCGAGTATGCAGGACTCGCTGGGCGTTTGGGGATATGATCCCATCAGCACTCAGAGTTCAACAACATGGACCATCGACAATACCGTTGTAGGCGCTGAGATGAGCCTATACTTTTACTCGGACCCTTTGGCTCCGGGAGAAGTTGCGACCTTTTCCGTCTACACCGATAACACAGCAAGCCAGGCAAACTTTGGCTTGATGATGTGGCCGTCGCCGGTCGTGCCGGAGCCTGCCAGCATGCTGGCGCTCTCGACCGGGCTTATCGGTCTTGTCGGTTTCATGTTAAAGAAACGGCAATAGATGCTGAAATATCAGTAAGTTTTTCTTGATCAGCCGGAGGCACAATGACCTCCGGCTTTTTACTTCAGCATACCTATCACGAGAAACGTGAATAATGTTCTTGGAGACTCGAATTATGCGGTAAGCGCATAATCCGGACTAGCTTGCAGTCTTCTCAGGCACAGGACAGCGATGAGTTGTCCCGGCCATAGGCATTGTCATTACCCATACATCTTCTGAGTCGAGAGGCTTCGTCAATATTGGGCCGGGCATAGGATTGGGTGGGTTGATATACAGCTCCACAATCTGCTCAGTCTCAAGTCCCAAAATTGCAATGGCCTCCTGCAAATAGTCCGCATTGAAGGCGATTATCGTATCCGGTCCACCTGCAGAATAATCCGCCGGAAACCATACGCTTATCTCTCTTGCGAGGCTTTGGGAATCTACCGGATCCTGTCCCTGTCGTAAAACGATCCTCCTGTCCTCTGGACACAACACCATCAGCAGCCTGCTTGGCCATGCCGGATCCGTCTCGATAAGACCACCATCTCTTTGTTTCTTCAGCAGATCGAGCGCTTGGAGCCAGTGCCCTGACTTTGCGCGAATCCTCAGTTGCCATTCTGGAGGAATTATGAGACGCCAGTTTGGAAATTCTCCGTCAAGTAATTGCGTCTCTATCACATCACCATCGGACAGCCGAAGTCCGGCCTTACCATCCCCAAATGAAAGCGTGCCTTTATTCACGTCAGCATACTTGTCTCGAAGTGTTCTTGCCAGATCGGCATTCATCAGCACATTTGGCGTCATATCGATAGATGAAGAACCATAGTGCAGCAGTCTGCAGCCGTCAGTGCAGACAATGCTACCTTCACCCGTAAAATAAAATGCGCTTATCGGACTTGGCGGATCCAAACGAACAAACGACGCCGCAAGCCGTATCGTATCCATGTCTTTCTTTTGCAGTTTCCATGAGTTGGCTGAAACCATCATATCCTTGAGTTCCTTTCTCAGAGTATTTCTGGCGCGGTCCAACCGGCCCCGCACCACGGATATAGGAACACTCAACAGTTCGGCAGTCTCGCGATAGTCATATCCCTCGAGGTAATGCATTCTGACTACGCTTTGCTGCTGATCATTGAGAACCGCAAGGGCATCGAATATGGCCTCCCGGATTGCATTTCGCCGCATCAGTTCACGCGACTGCCTGGCCGCAGCCGACGTATATGGATGGTTTGCCTCATCTCCTTCACCAAGCCCCAGTATGATTGGCTGTGAAACACGTCTTCTCAGCCACATCCGGCATTCATTGCGCGCAATTGCAGCAAGCCAACCGACAAACTTCTCTGGTGAATCCAGTTGGTGAAGTCGATCATATGCTGTGATGAATGTTTCCTGGACCAGGTCATTGACATCCTCTTCAATCGATGCAAAACCTTGAGCGATGCGCCTGACCATTGAAAAATGGCGACGAACCAATTCATCAAAAGCCGATCTGTCCGCTCGCCGTGCTCTGGCTATTAGTTGTTCATCAGCAATCATCCAGGCTCTCCTGTTGAAGTTCCATCATTAATGATGCTGCCTGTATTGTGGATTTCATTGTCATGCAGACAAATATTTTCAGTCGCAGCATTGCGCACGATGTTTGATCCCAAGAGGTTCTCAAAAATACTTCCCCTCTTGACCATTGCGTTCCAATCTGATATGATTTTGAATGTTAAGGTGAGGATTTTTTGTCCGACCCACAAAACCGAGGTGGATCAACATAATGTTGAAAGGTATATTTATCGCTCTGCAAGTAATCAGCGCTGTCGCGCTTATAGCTATTGTAATGTCTCAGGCAACAAAAAGCGAGGGTCTGAGCGGCACGATCGGTGGTAAGACCGAATCTGCATTTCATGGAAAGCCGGGAATGGAAGAAAAACTTGAAGAACTCACCAAGTGGGCTGCTATAAGTTTTATGGTGTTGAGCGCAATAGTTATGTATGTAGTTAAGTGATATTTATTACATAAAAACACAAATCGCCCGCCAATCCGTGTGAGGATGCGGGCGTTTTTTTATGAGGTAATTATCAAGCAGCACGTTTGAGCTGCTCATTGGACTGAGCTTTATGCGGGCACTGGCTGCAGTCGGTGAGCGAACAGTCAAAACACTCTTCATTCTCCGGCTCTTTCGCGGTCGAGACCAGATACACATATAGTGCCACACTACCGATTATCCATCCTGAAAGAACTGCAATCCACATGCCGGTAAACCTCCATATCCATTATCGGCGATCTTATCGAAAATCCTCAGTTGGCGCAATATATCACTGCCGTGCTTATTACATTAAGTGAATATTATGCATAGATTACTCATATTCACAAATATTCACACTTGCTTAAGGATAATTTGCAGGATATAATGTAGATTGGCAGTTACATATCTTGCATTAAGAATGCCTACCAGCTTCTGGAACCGGAGGTCCATCATGGAGCAACGTCAGTTCGTCCTTTCGCAAAAAGATATGCCGACGCAGTGGTATAATATCGCCGCAGACCTTGATCAGACTCCACCGCCGCTGCATCCCGCCACAAACCAGCCCTGTAAACCTGAGGACTTGGCTCCCATATTTCCAATGGGCGTGATCGAACAGGAGATGAGTGCGCAAAGATGGATCGACATCCCAAAACCTGTGCTTGAGAAGCTGGCTCTATGGCGTCCGTCGCCTATTTATAGAGCGACATTTCTTGAAGAAGCACTCGACACTCCGGCAAAGATATACTATAAATATGAAGGAGCAAGCCCAGCCGGAAGCCATAAACTCAACACGGCAATTGCTCAGGCTTACTACAACAAACTCGAAGGCACAAAACGTATCGCCACAGAGACGGGAGCCGGGCAATGGGGAAGCGCACTTTCTATGGCGTGCAGCTTCTTCGGAATAGGCTGCACTGTGTATATGGTCCGCTGCAGCTTCATGCAAAAGCCGTATCGCAAGTCGCTGATGCAAGTTTATGGTGCCGATGTATATCCCAGTCCGAGTGAGCACACCGGTTTCGGCAGGCAAATCCTGGTCAAGGACCCGGACTGCCCGGGCAGCCTCGGTATCGCGATCAGTGAGGCACTTGAGGATACTCTGTCGCATGATGATGTGAAGTATTCACTTGGCAGTGTTTTGAACCATGTAGTCCTGCATCAGAGCGTGATCGGGCTCGAATCAAAGAAACAGATGGAACTGGCTGGGGTATATCCCGATGTCGTAATCGGATGCGTGGGCGGCGGGAGCAATTTCGGTGGGATCGTGGTTCCGTTTATGGCCGATAAGATCGCAGGCAAAAACATAAGAGCGACTGCAGTCGAACCGAAAGCATGTCCCACCCTTACCGAGGGACCATACAAATATGATTTCGGCGACACAGCTCAAATGACGCCTCTACTGAAGATGCACTCGCTGGGCGCGGACTTTATCCCGCCCGCAATCCATGCCGGAGGACTCAGATATCATGGCATGGCTCCCTTGGTGAGCCTGCTGAAGGACAAAGGCTTGATCGATGCCGTGGCGCTCGATCAGGTGGATGTGTTCGAGGCAGCCGTGCTCTTCGCCAGGACCGAGGGCATTATTCCAGCGCCTGAATCTGCTCATGCCATATGCGAAGCCATAAATGAAGCAAAACGGGCAAAGGAAGCCGCTAAACAGACAGTGATCCTCTTCAATTTAAGCGGCCATGGTTTCCTGGACCTGGGAGCATATGATAACTATTTCCATGACAAGATCCAAAGCACCGCCAACTGCGGCTGAGGATAGGCCTTGTGCCAACCGTAAAGGGTGATCACACATCTAAAAGCGGTTTTGATCGAGGAGAAAACTCATATCAACGCTTGCATCGCGAAACAAACTTTGCAAGCAGGTCGTCGATGTGCTCTTTTGCTTTTGCTTTTGCAAGTTCCTGGTCACCAGTAACTATGGCTTCAACAAGACCATCATGAATATCAGAACGGCTTACATCAGTGGAAAGCCAGCATATGTTTCGTATTGTATTCGTGATGACACGAGAATTGTTGAGCATCCGAATGAGCAGATCTATACCTGAACACTTTACGACCAGAGTATGCAGAGCATCATCGGTTTCCAGACAGCCTGCAACATTATTTGCTATTGAATAGTCTTTGTATTTGCTTGCCAGATCTTTAATCTTGGTGCGCTGTTCCTCGCTTGCTCGCTCGGCGCAGCACTTCGCAGCCATCTGCTCAAGATGCGAACGAATCAGTATTGCACATTCCATTTCTTCGTATGTCCAATCAACCACCTGAGCACCATGGTTCGGCACTGATACCACTAAACCATCATGTTCCAATCTGCTTATTGCTAAAATTATCGGTATATTGCTCGTATCCAGTCTTTTTGCAAGCTCGCGATGTATTAATCTCATTCCCGGCTTTAGTTCGCCGGATTCTATCATATTACGAAGCCTAATATAGGCATATTCAGAAGTTGTCTGCTTGTTTTCAATAACCTGTTCAGTTGTATTATTCATCAATTGCCACCATTATTATATGCACTATTATGTATTATTGCTTCAAATTTACTTTTTGTCAATAGCAAACTTAGCAACGATATGTTAGATCGTGTTATTTTTGTGTGCGTTTCGGTTACTTTTCACAATTGCTCTTATGATACCATCTGCTTTTGTGATTGCAGATTCCATAGCATCCGCTGTGCTCTCCAGTGTAAAATTGTGTGCACCGTAGCACTTTACGTCTACCTTCCCACCGGCAATCAGCTCGATTGATCTTTCAGCGGTCAAGTTGCTGCGCCGAACAAAAATAACAAAAAGTTGCTTGCGCCTGGCGTTGGAAGCCTCAAAAAAATATTTATCTTCGTCCGGTATTCCTACTACCACTACCTTCCCCAATGGGTGCACCACCCTGCCGGCATCAATCAGTGTCTCCGGCACACCGGCGCACTCAAAGGCTGTATCCACACCACGGCAATCGGTCAGCCGCTCTACCTCTTGTTCTATATCAATTGTGCCGGGGTCGAGCGCAGCATCGGCTCCCAACTCGAGCGCAAGTTTTCGTCTTTCCGGCACAGGGTCCGTCACAATTATTTTTCCGACTCCAGCCACCTTCGCCGCCTGCAAAACCGATAACCCTATGGCGCCACTGCCAAGGATCATGATCGTGTTGCCGGCAACCGGAGAGGCCAGTTCAACTGCATAAACACCCACCGCGAGAGGCTCCACCATGGCAGCCTCATCAAAAGTCAGAGCGTCCGGGACCTTGAGAGCCAGTTTTGCAGGCCAGGCAATATAGTCGCGAAGGCAACCGTCAACCGGTGGAGTCCCGAAAAACTGAACGTCACGACAGACATTGAAGTGGCCTGACTTGCAGTAAACGCACTTGCCGCATGGCTTAGCAGGTTCGATGGCGACCCTGTCACCGACCCTCAGCGAATCGACTCCCGCCCCAAGCGCCGTAATGACACCGGATGCTTCATGCCCCATTACTATCGGTGCAGTAATGGCTGTGGAGCCGATCCGTCCATCACGATAATAGTGCAGATCGGACGCACAAATTCCAACTGATTTGATCTGTATCTGCACCTCTCCCGGACCAGGCTGCGGCACAGGTTCATCGTGCATTCTAAGGTCTCTAGGACCATGGAGTCTGAGAGCACGCATAGTAAATCCTTTCAAATCAACACCTAAGGCTGTGTTTGAACACATTCAATATCGAGGATGGGCTGCGGATGTGCTTACCTACTATTATACTCGCTCATAACCTTCAATGCCACCATCGGGTTATCAGTCGCAAACGACATTATGCCGATGTCCATCAGCTTTTTGTATGCTTCAGGATTATCCGAGCCTATCACAAGCACTTGGAACAAAATGCCCCTGGGCTGTATCTCTTGTCTAACCTCACGCAGGAAATCACTTGATGGATCAAATGGCTCCGATGCGTTCAGGTCAAGGACATGGACGTGTATCTGAAGCTGAGTTATATCGGCAAAATCTGCTTTTTTCAATTCCGTCATCTGCTCGCGGAGGCGGGTCTCTTCTCTGCCATTCCACAGGAGCGTCTGTGACTTGGGGAGCAGTCTTTTCCATTCATGTATTTCGTCATAGTGCGGGGTAGCCAAAATTACCTGTTCGTCCACGCCTCTTTCTCGCACAAGAGCTGCGAGTTTATCCAGCGGAACCTTCTTGACATCCATATACAGCATGCGGTCTTTGCGGCCTTGCATACAATCCAGCACTTCGCTTATGCGCGGAATATGCTGACCCTTATACTCTTCACCTTTATATGAACCCACATCAAGTTTTGAGACCACGTCCCAGTCAAGATCATTGACACTCTTTGACCGGATTTCAGGGTCTGCAGACGGGGCAAGCCGTTCAAGGTTCTCGTCGTGAAACGCCACGATCACTCCGTCGCTTGTGGACCGCACATCAGCCTCGGGAATTGTGCCGATCCGCCATGCCAGCTCAAATGAGGGAAGTGTATTTTCAGGAGCCAGGTCGCCTGCTCCACGGTGAGACTGTATGATATGCGAAGGCATCTGAGTGTATTCACCTCCCGAACACAGGCAAGGCAGAGCGCAGCGACGTCAATGATAACAACGTTGAGCAGCATGCCGATAATTGCCCGTTCATATGATTAACAGTGGTCTAAAACCGGTGTGGTCCACAGCCGCAAGATGATATGCCACCCCGTCCACATCACCTTCTATAAACGCGCCTGAATGTATATGACCGTATATGACTATGTCCACACCATGATCTTTTATGACCTGTGCAAAAGTATTGGGTTGGAGGTCTGCGTCGAACGGAGGATAATGGAGCATGACAATCTTTTTGGATACATTGTCAGGTATTTCGCTCAGCCCACGCTCCAGGTAGGCCAGTTCCCGTTTCATCACACGCTGGTCGCCTGCTTCTATGCCAGTCTGACCTTCTTCCACCCTCCATCCACGGGTGCCGGTTATACCGATATCGCCCACCACAATCCCTCTGCCGAGCAACAGAGTGATTGATTCGGGCAGCATCTTTTGAATGCGATTTGTGGATTCGCGCCTCCACCAGTAATCATGG
This sequence comes from bacterium, assembly GCA_021371935.1. Lineage (NCBI taxonomy): Bacteria > bacterium. The sequence goes on along the minus strand of JAJFVF010000009.1, from coordinate 192,941 downwards.
TTTCCGCGAATCAATATTTTCCTGCCGGGCCGAGCGGTAATATACTCGATATCGGGAGTCGCCTCTTCAAACTTCAGCGCCCATGACAGGTCACCCGCCAGCAGCACTGTATCGTCACTGCTGACTGCCATGTCCCAGTTGTCCGCGATCTTGGCTGCATGGTCCCTCCAGGCATCGCCGAAGATGTCCATAGGCTTCTCTTTGCCCAGAGACAGATGCAGGTCGGATATCGCGAAAATGGACATGGGCTATTCGTGTTTGACCTTCGGCCTGCGGATGGCTCGAACGATCATTACAATCAGCGCGAGAGCAAACAGGCTGACAAGCGCTCTGAATATTCCGCTGGACCAGTCGCTTTTTGCCTGCGGAAACCAGTCATTGACCAAGAAGTTGAACCGTCCGATAAAGAGTGTCATCCTGCCCATGACCGTCGCGCCAAACATTGCGCCGAAACCGATCATGAGAAACCATCTGCCGGCCATGGCCGTATGCTTGATCGCAGCGCTCTTGTGGTCGAAGCTGAAGAAGAAGTATGACATAGAGGCAAAGAGTATCACATAGAATATCACTATATTCAGAGTGTCCCAAACAGACATGCCTCCGCCGACAACCGGCTTCATGGATGCGCCGATCTGCGGGAAGTAGATCTGATAGAACTCTCTGAATGCGCCTCCCGCGCCGAGCCCCATAAACAACCCGAAGATCACCCGGCTTACCCAGGCGTGTTTGCGGCTGTACATAAAGTAGAACATGCTTCCCAGGACCGCAGCGAATGCCCAATACCACTGGCCGTCATTGACCATCAGCTTCCACCATTTCGGGTAGATGACCTCGTTCCATGTAATATACATACTGTAACCGGAAGCAAGCCCGATGAACACATGCTCGAAGAACCTGTAGAATTTATTCTCAGCATAGAGCACACTGTAGATGGCAAAAGTCGATATTGCGGCGCACCATATCGTTATCGCATTTGCATGCGCAATAATCCAATTAGCCATGTCGCCGACCTCCTCGTGCCCGATTTGCGGCGAAGTAGCCGATATTTCCGATAATCAGGAGCACTATAATGAATATATGAGCCGTCGACAGCGCCCAAGATGCCGCCGATGAATATGTCGCCTCATTTCCCATACCCAACAGCGTCTCATACTGCGCCGAACCAATCACTCCATTGAGCATTCCGTTGAGCTGCCCGGAATCAAGATATGGATATGCCTCAGCTGCCATAACTGCCGTCGGACAATAGACCAGAGGGATGTTATTAGGCATATTGAAGTATGCGATCCAAACCGGCACCGTCCCGCTTGCAGTCACCTCGATAACCGTCCCGATCTGCTTGGCGCTTTTGACATCTTTCGTGGCAGAGATGTCGGCAAGCTTTGTGCCGTATTTGTCCTGCTTGATAACCTTCTGGAAATCTTTGGCCATTCCGCTGACGATCACATACATTGGGCCGGGGTTGTAACCGAGATCGACCCAGTCACGGCCATATTGCTTATGCATCTGCCCGGACACTTGCTTGCCGATTTTGCTGACAAGCTCCGCTCCCACCGGGTCCCAGGTGACAGTGGCAAACTTGGTGCCTTTCCTGAATAGATGCCGCATCATCGCCTCCACCTGAGGGCCGTTTTCGGCAACCGTGCCAGCATCGAAGTAACTGGACAATATTACGAGCTTATCGTTCGGCACTGCCTGGATCGTGTCATAAGCACTCTGCACCTCTTTGAAAATGGTGCGGGGGTGTCTTGCAGGTTTGCGCACAAGCGGAATTATTATCACTAGCGCCACCAGCAGATACAAAATACGTCTGTCTATGTTTTGTAGTTTCGCAAATATATTCATTTACAACTGCCTGTCGAAGTAACTGCCTCTCTCAAGGTTCAGCCATATTCTAAGTCCCATCGCCAGCGCGCCGACTGCCACTCCAAAGGCTATCGCTCGCTGAACAGCCATGTTCGGCCATATCAGCAGCCAATAGCCGATCTTCTCCAGTCTGAAGATGGAAAGAAAACCAGTATCGGGAAGCCAATTTGTCAGCACTACGCCTACCGGAACCAGAGCCAGCATAATGATTGCGGCGGCCGCCATCATCAGCACCGATTCGGTGGAGCGTATTCTGAACGCGCGGAATGCCGCCGACACTATATAGAACGCGATCAACGAGAACATTGTCGCATCAAGGGACGTGAGGAAACCGGTGAAAAGTATCGTGAACATGCTGTCTGCGGCATGGTTATTTGCGTTCTTCATAAGCCCCGAAATGAGGATGCCGAAAAACGCCACGAAGAAAGCTGCACTGTTATACCAACCCGGCCCCCTTTTGCCTACGGCTCTGCCGTGCAACTGGAAGAGGTTCCAAATGCCCAGAAACAGCGCAAAGCTCCATATGATCTGCACTATCTGTCCAACCAGAGGCCGCATATCGGTGAGTGGGTTTCTTGTGGGGTGCAGGTGCCAGGCTGCAGGCGGAATCAAGAATTCCAGCGAATAGTACAGACCGCCAATAAACGTGATCACGGCGACCAGGTTCTTGCGGTGGCGTGCCGGGACCATGGTCAGAAACCACAGTGCCATTGCGCCGACTACCAGCACCCCCATAATGAATGCCACCAATTGCCAACCGTGGCGCGGCATAGTTAAAAATGTCATCAAACTGCCATGCATCTATCTATAGTCCTTTGCAGAAAAACCTAAAGAAATTGTGTTGCAAAAACTCGACCACCGGATTGCCCGGAACAACTTGAGAAACCGTGACGGTGATTGCACCGAGTATGATTATGCCTACTATAACGAGCTTGCCCCAGTCCTGGCCGACCAGAGAACCCAGCAGAGTAGGTTCTCTTGAGAGGTATGCGCTTGCAGCATAATATTCTTCGCCGAATATCGTGTAATCACAAGAGGCAAGGAAAAATGGGATTTGAACGGTCCCGGCCAGGCTCGCTATCTGGATTGCGCCCGCATTATGGCCGTTTTCCGACATTACCAGGGCTTCTGCGGCAAAACTCCCGCAATAGAAGATCGTGGCGACTTTCTCACGATACATCGTCCCTATAACTCCAGATGCATATGCAAACTGTCGCCCCGAGAGATATCTGACGTCGTCCGGGTTAAACTGTTCCGGCTTGCCTTCTGCCGTATATGCATCTTTGGAGACTTCTTCCGCAACAGTATAGAGCACCGCGTCATAAAGCGGAACGATTACCCGCGTGCCGTATTTGGCGGCATGCTTGGTGACATGCGAAAGGACCGCCATGGATTGAAGCCCCACTATATCCAGCCCGCATAGGCCGGGCACATACAGCATTGGACGTCCCATCTCAGTTGCTCGCCCAACCGCTTCATCCAGAACAGACAATCCCGGTATTCGCCTGATAAAAAGCTCCCGTCCGCGCCGAGCGGAGAGTATTTTGAACAGAATGAAGAACGTGAGCAGTCCTTCGACTATATAGACCGCTCCATTTGCATAATCGCCCATGTATAATCCTTACTTCACTTCATAGGTTGCGTATCCATTATCAATTGCAACACTTGTGTATACGTCTAGATCGGGTGTGTATTATCCCGACCATTAAGTATGAAATTAGTGAGCCCGGCTCGTACTTCCTTGCAAACAGGGAATTTTTTATTTTAGAGCCCTCCGCCAAAGAATTTGAAGAAGTGGCATTGCAGGAAGTGTGCAATCGCGTTGCCCGGCATGGTGAGAGCGAGTGTGGCTGTGATTGAGCCAAGTATTATTATCGCAATAATGAGTATTTTGCCCCAGTCCTGACCCACAAGGCTGCCCAACAGTGTCGGTTCCCTCGAAAGATATGCGCTTGTGGCGTAATACTCGTCACCGATGATCGTGTAATCACATGAAGCCAGCAAAAACGGCACCTGTGTCGTCTCGGTCGTGCCCGCTATCTGAATCGCTCCGGCCTGCTGGCCGTTTTCGGTTAAAACCAGGGCTTCGGCGGCAAAGTACCCGAAGTAGAAAACTGTGGCGATCTGTTCGCGGTAGATTATTCCAATTACTCCCGATGCCCAGGCAAACTGCCGTCCCGAGAGGTATCTGATGTCATCGATGTCGAACATCTCAGGTCTGCCTGCATCAGCATAGGCATCCTTTACCACCTCTTCGGCAACGGTATATAGCACTGCATCCGCAAGTGGAACAATCACCCGCGTGCCGTATTTTGCCGCATGCTTTGTGACATGCGAGAGGACCGACATTGCCTGCAGGCCTATTATGTCCAGCCCGCTCAACCCAGGCACGAAAAGCATCGGCTTACCCATCTCGGTCGCGCGCCCGACGGCTTCGTCCAGCGCCGATAAGCCCGCTATTCGTCTTATATACAGTTCACGTCCCAGCCGCGCTGAGAAAATCTTATATAGTATAAAGAAGCAGAGTAACCCTTCGACGACATATACCGCTTTGTTTGCGTAATCGCCCATTGTATTTCCTATCCAAGAGTGGACAGCATCGGCAACTCTTTGGTTTATTGACCCTGTTTTCTAACTTTTTGACTCTTCAACCTCTTGACTTTGTGACTGCCCGGCTTCCAGACTCATCTCCTCGATGCGATCGATAAGCAGGTCAACATTATGCCGGTCCGCAAGCAGTCTGCTCAGATCCGCCATTCCTTTTGCTCCGACCAGCGGTCCCAGAAAAGGCATCGCCACAAGCGCAGCCTGGCTGGCGATAAACGAGAGCGGCTTGTGTGTCTCCAGAAAGAGCACAGCCGGAGCCTCCAACCGCCTTGAGACGATCTTTTCCGATATGGAGTTAATCAGCGAGTCACGTTCTTCCTCGCTGAGAGGCAAACTTATTTCAAGCGGCATCTTTCACCCGTAAAGCCTTCACAGCGTCGATCACGTCATTTCTATTATCAGCGAACCGTAGATATACTCCTCTGAACGCCTCCAAGCGCGATTGCCGGTCCAGTGGACTGAGCTTAACGCCCAGATTATCGAGATAACAGTGCCGGACATTTTCCCACTTTATCTCACTCTGCTTGAACTTGGTGCGGCATAAAGCGCTCTCATGCGTGAGAACGTAGTTTATGGGGAAGACAAAGTCCGCAAATCCTGCGATCATCACAACCGCCACCGCCGCGACCGCCAAAGCCCCGATCCACCAATATGCGGCAATCGACACGAATGCGGTCAGTCCTGCCAGAATCGCCAGCTTCGTGGGATATTGCCTGGCAAGATGCACATTCCAACTCAACACAACCTCATTATCGGCCTTCGTGGGATCAGTTCGCGTGGACATTCGATTTACAACTGAATTTCAAATTTAAGTAGTTGAGTCCATTATATGAATAGGTTAAGTCAGTGTCAAGCTCAACATCACATAAAGAACAGCCTGCATTTTGCTGATAATATGGGTGTAATTCGCTGATCTTTGAAAAATCCCGCTTAGTCAGGATTATGCGTTTCCCGCATAATCCGGGGCTCCGAGAGCATCATTCACGATCTTCGTGAATAATGCGGGTTAGGCGGCTGCACACTGCGACTTGCGAATAAAGAACAGGACAGACTTACTGCTATAACGCTATTGCAATTATTTTTTTCACTATGGGCAGTAATACCCGTTGACTGCTGGCAAAAAGTAATGTAATATGCGTATATAGGCAGGTCATGCTTGTCGCAGTGCGGGTGGGCACCGGCATGCGAAAGGCTAGACAATGCAAGTGGGAAGTGTGAATAGCAAAGAATTATTAAAAAGAACTGCACGCGGTTTTACGCTTGTGGAACTGCTTGTGGTAATGATGGTTGTCGCCGTCCTCGGGACAATCCTGTTTCCCGTCTTAACTAAGTCGAAAGAAACTGCGAAAATCTCTGAGTGTCTGTCGAACATGAGGCAGATCGGCGCGGGTCTGCGCATGTACATGGACGATTACGGAGATCGCTTCCCCTCCGCTGTAAGCTTTGGGTCCCCTGATTACTGGCAAACTAGAAATCGCCACACTCTGCAGGAACTTCTTCAACCTTATGTGACCAGCGGAATGTTCTGGGAAAAAGTCAACGGGAAGAAGGTCTACGCCAATGCGGGCGTTTTCCGCTGTCCCAGCGACACAGGTGTGACGGACAATAACATATGTGCTTACGGCATCCAGAAAGGTATGCCCGTCTGGAGATCGACCGGCAGCAGCTATGAATACTACGCGTCCGTGCAAGAAGATTGGACCCATTCAAATGTAGCGGTGCCGTGGACATCACTCTCGCCGTTGCTGGCAGGCACCTCCGGCAAGCAGCGGGTGGGAGCGCCATATAAGTGCATTACATATCCGACAAAAAAAGCAGTTATCGGGGACTTATGCCTCTGGCATCTCGGCGACCAGACGCCTGATAACTGTGTTGCTTACTCCAATACTCTCTTTGCAGATGGGCATGCCTCACGCGTCAGGGGAACCGATCACCTCGAAGCAAGACTGCAGCAGTTAAGCCGCTGGCATACCGCAACTGAGATTAGTTCAGAAAAGTAATAACTTTATACCCCAAAGAAAGGACCTCAATTTATGCGCGGATTCGCTGCATATGTTGTCGTGTTTATTTTGAGCCTGGGAGGCATTGATGTGTCTGCAAATCCAATTACAATAATTGCGCACAGAGGCGCTTCATATGCTGCGCCTGAAAACACTATGGCTTCATTTGAGCTCGGCTGGAATTGGGCGGACGGTATAGAGCTGGATATCCAGCGATCAAAAGATGGCAGGGCAATGGTCATTCATGATGCCGACACAGCCAGAGTCTCAGACAAAGATTACTCAATTCCATCCACTGATTCCGCGGTTCTGCGCACAGTGGATGTCGGCAGCCACAAGGACAAAAAATTTGCCGGTGAGAAAATCCCGTTTGTTGAAGAAGTGCTCGCTGCTCAGCCCAAAGACCGGATTATCTTTATTGAGATCAAGTGCGGCCAGGATGTGCTGCCGGTCCTGTGTGATGCAATCAAGTCCAGCGGCAAGCAGGACATTGTGCATATCATAGGTTTCGATATCGATGTCATAACCGCCTTCAAGAAGATTATACCGACCATCCCGGTTTATTGGCTCTGCTCCAAGCCGCAATATGACAGCGCCGCCATCATAAAGCTGGTCAAAGAGCATTGTCTCGACGGTGTGGACCTCGGGTTCAAGGCAGTGGATAAGCCTCTTGTCGACGCGATAAGATCTGCAGGTCTGAAGACCTATGTCTGGACTGTGGACAATCCACTCGAAATGAAGCGCATGATTGACGCGGGTGTGAATGGGATCACCACAAACCGCCCGGATGTCGCCAATAACGTACTCAGGCACTACAAAACTCAATAGTTTCCGACATTCAAATTAGTCTACTTACTGGGCCGAGGTTCAAAACCCCGGCCTTTGCTGTATCTCAGCAGTTTGTTTGTTGAGCTTGTGACATGTTTGAACGCCCGGTTGGCAGGGTATCAGCTTTACGATCTTGTGTATGCCTGCTATAGGGGGTTTGACAATGCGCGGCAGAGCTTTTCCTACAATATTACCATTTATTGCAGCACTTCTCGTTTGCTGCGGACAGACATGTGCACAACTGGCCGACTCGCCATGGCCATGCTTCAGGCATGACCAGTTCCACAGCGCAAGAAGTGAATATACAGGTCCTACAAGCGGGGTCCTGACCTGGACAAACCAGGTCGGCGGCACTGGGTTGGCTTCCCCTGCCGTGGGTGACGACCGCATATATGTCGTCTCCAGCGGGCTGCTTATCGCCGTCAGCTTCAGCGGGGAAGTGCTCTGGTCATATGACTGCGGCAGCACAGGCTCTTCGTCCCCCGCGATTGCCTCGAACGGCACGGTCTATGTGGCGTCGAGTAACGGCTACCTGTATGCCGTCTCATCAAGCGGCTCACTCGTCTGGAAAAAGAGTCTGCAGGGCGCATCGGATTGCTCACCGACTATCGGCACTGACGGCACGATCTATGTCGGCGGGAGCGCAAAAAAGCTCCTTGCATTTTATGCCAGCGGGACTCAAAAGTTCTGCTATACGTCAGGGGGCGTGATCTCGTCTTCTGCTGCAATTGCGTCCGACGGCACAATTTATTTCGGCTGCGAAGACGGCTATCTTTATGCGCTATACTCAAACGGATCACTGAAATGGAAGTTTGCAGCAGCCTCAAGCGCCGCTATTAAAAGTTCTCCGGCTATCGGTTCGGATGGTAGAATCTATTTCGGCACCATGGCCGGGCACATGTATGCGGTCCGCCCAGCAGGCACGCAAATCTGGAGGTTTGCGTCATCGGGAGCGATAGTATCATCGCCCGCAATAGCATCAGATGGTTCTATCATCTTCGGCAGCAGGGACGGCTCGCTGTATTGTTTGAATACGAGCGGCTCACAACAATGGAAATACTACGTGGGCAGCTATGTCGATTCATCTGCCGCGATAGATTCTGTCGGCAATGTCTACTTCGGTTCGAGTGGCGGGTCCGTATATGCGCTGGACGAATCGGGTTCGCTGATCTGGTCGGCGTCTATGGGTACCGGTGTGACTTCATCACCCGCCATAGGCGACCAGGGCACGCTGTATGTCCTAAGCTATGATGGAACTCTAAGCGCGTTCGGCAGCGATACCACTCCGCCGCCTGCGCCAACCGTGACTGATGACGGAGTATACTCCACGCTGCCAACCACACTGCACGCATCATGGGCATGTGACGACCCCGAGTCCGGTATAAAGCAATATGAATATGCCATAGGGACCGCACCTGGCGAGGATGACCTCGTGGCGTTCACTAGTGTCGGCACGGCGACTGAGATAACCTGCGCAGATATTGCCCTGGTAAACGGAGCCGATTACTACTTCAGCGTTCGCGCCACAAACAGAGTGGGACTGGTCGGTGATGTCGGGACTTCGGATGGGATCAGGGTCGACTATACGCCTCCGACGACACCCCTGGTAATAGATGACGGCGACTGGACGAGTTCTTCGGGTCAACTGCATATCGTATTCGGTTCAGGTGACACGGAATCCGGAATAGAGCGATATGAATATTCCATTGGAACAGCAGCCGGGCTAAGCGACATTTTCGGTTGGACGGATTCCGGCACGACCAAAGAGCGGACCATAACCGGCCTCGCTCTCAGCCATGGAGTCTCATATTATGCCAGCGTGCGAGCATACAACCATGCCGGGTTGATGAGTGAGGGGCACTCCGGCGGCATCAAGCCTGACTTGACCAAGCCTGTCATAGACAATATCACGACGAGCGCGACCTCCACTCAGCTCAAAGCGACAATAAGCGCATCCGATCCTGAGTCAGGGATATCAGAGACTCAATACGCTCTGTTGACCTCACCCGACGTGCCGTCTTCACCTGACTGGCAGTCCGCAGTATCAGGCCAGGAGTTCGTGATAAACGGCTCGTTCGACTGGAATACGACTTATTATTTGGCAGCGCGTGCACAAAACAGCGTGGGAGTATGGAGCGATGCGGAAGTCAGTGACCCGATACAAGTCGATGATACCGCGCCTTCGACGCCTATCGTGACGGATGACGGCGCATACTCGACGGATGCAACCAGCCTGCATGCAAGCTGGAGCTCACAAGATGCTGAATCCGGGATCAAACAATATGCCTACTGTGTGGGCACGTCCGCCGGTTCGAGCGACACAGTTGCCTGGATGATCACGACTCAAAATTCCGTAACCCTTACCGGCTTGGCTCTCTCAAATGGCGGCGCATACTACTTTACCATCCGAGCCACGAATGGCGCAGGACTGGAGAGCGAGAACGGCTCATCCGACGGCATTACGATAGATACGACTGCGCCATCGACTCCGGTTGTCACTGATGACGGAGACTTTACATACTCTTCCGACAGCCTGCACGCGGCATGGACATCGACCGACAATGAGTCCGGCATATATGAGTATCTCTTCTGTGTGGGAACCACTGCCGGCGCATCCGATATTGCCTGCTGGCAATCGAGCGGTTCACAAGCCGGTGCGACAGTCTCGGGTCTGAGCCTTCAAACCGATATGCAGTATTATTTCACAGTCAAGGCAAAAAACAATGCCGGGCTGACCAGCGAGCCGGGATACAGTGACGGGATAGAATATCAACATGGGGTCACAGTATGGCCGAAATATCGCTGTGACTCGGCAAATACCGGCTGCTCAGTCGTCTCCGCAAGCCTGACCGGCAACATACTCTGGTATCATCAGACTCAGGGATATGTCGAATCGTCCGCCGCAATCGCGGCTGATGGCACGATATATATCGGCTCCAGCGACGGTGTGCTCTATGCTTTCAATTCATTGGGAACACTGCGCTGGTCGTATCAGACAGGCGGCTGCATAGACTCATCGCCCGCCATCGACTCCTGCGGCAATATCTATGTGGGCTCATATGACGGCTGTCTCTACTGCATCAGCTCGACCGGCGAGTTGAGATGGAAATATCAGGCCGGCGGCATGATCTGGTCATCGCCAAACCTTGCATCCGACGGCACGATCATATTCGGCTGTCAGGATGGCCGCATATACGCCGTCAAAGCCGACGGGACCGTAAAATGGAAATATACGGCTGGCGGCGCGGTATGGTCATCGCCCGCTATAGGGACTGACGGCTCCATATACTTCGGCTGTAGTGACAGCAAAGTCTATGCTCTGACCTCCAGCGGCTCTACGAAGTGGACATATCAGACTGGCAGCGCCATCGATTCATCACCGGCAGTGGATGCAAACGGAGTTGTATACATAGGCTCGGGCGACTCCGTTTTCTATGCACTCAACTCAGACGGCACGAAGAAGTGGAGCAAATATATCGGCTTTATACCGGACTCATCAGCCGCCATAGACTCAGATGGCAATATCTATTTCGGAGCGGGAATCGTCGGCAGCACGGGCGTGTTTTATGCTCTTGATTCAAACGGAACAACGCTTTGGCATATGAGCCTGTCGGGTGCAGTAAAATCTTCACCGGCGATTGCTCATGACGGCATTATATACTTCGGCTGCGCGGACGGCTCGATGTATGCGGTTGACCCCGACGGCACACAGATATGGAAGCATAAGGTCTCGCAGTCGATCATGTCTTCACCTGCTCTCGGACCGGACGGGTCCGTCATCATCGGTTCGGATGACGGCTGCGTCTACTGCTTCAGGGACAGCGCATCGGGTGATACCACCGCTCCGGCAACACCGGCGGTCACGATTGACGATCAGATACTGACCAGCGGGCAGACTCTCGATTGTTCATGGTCGGCCTCCGATCCTGAATCCGGCATACAATACTATTCATATGCCATTGGGACTCAGCCGGGCTGCAGTGACGTTATCGGCTGGAAGACCGCAGGCAGATCAGTATCGGCGGCGATTTCTACACAGCCAATCGAAGCTGGAGCCGTATATTACGTCTGCATCAAAGCGACAAATTGGGCGTCGCTTACGAGCAGCGCCGGTTCTTCAGAGCCTTTTACCATCATTCTCGACACTGCTGAAAACTCAATCGGCCAGGCTAAGCAAGGCTCAAGCGGTTCGATCCTATTAAAGGGAAAAGTCGTCTCGGCTGTGTTTGATAACTGCGTATATGTCGAGGAACTCAACAGAACATCCGGGATCAGATGCGCAACCGTCAGCAGTCTTGAGCCCGGCGCACTGGTCAATGTATCCGGCGTGATGAGCGAGCGCTATGGTGAGAAGATGATCGATTCGGCTGTGTTGACGGATACGACTCTCCAAAGTGAGATCAAACCGTTTTATATGCGCAGCAGCTTCATTACTCTGCCATACCTCGACCCGACCGGTCTGCTGGTCAGAGTATGCGGCATGGTGACAGACTCCGGTGAAGGGTATTTAGTCATATCCGACGGGTCGAAATCAGTATCCGAACGCAGCGCATCGGGAATAGAGATCAGAACAGATGAAGACACAAGCCAGTTCGAGACCGGTGACTATGTAATCGTGACGGGAATAGTCTGCAGGGAGATGTCCGACTCCGAAACAGCCACCGTAGTCAGGTCGACTGAGGACATTTCAACTGTAGCTCGACCGACAACTGAGTGACTCCGGACAAAATATCATATGTCATTTAGTAACATCTGTCGGCTTGGCTATATCATAATGTGACCCCGCAAAATCCTTGCTGCCGGTCGCCACTACAACAAAGGAGCCACGGGATTGAAGCAGAGGATATGAACAATCTGATATGAACCATAAACGGTTCTCATTCAGGTTGCCGTGCGCATTATGCACGGTCGCCTGTCGGGGCGTTCATTCCTGCATTCCGAGGTGGCACTTAACCACGCTTATAATCACCATATAATCCCGCATTCGCGCGGCTGGTCGTCATCTTGACTTCGCCCGGAATGTCGCCTCCGACACACCTATTTTGGAGGCGAACATGTACCATCCCGAGTTATCGCATTCACAAAATTTCCTGCACAGTCGCACGCTGGTAATGGAGCTCATAAACTTAGCAAATATCAAGCAAGCCGATATCATCGTTGAAATCGGCCCTGGCAAAGGGATCATTACCCGGCAGCTCGCCCGGGTCTGCTCACAGGTGATAGCTGTTGAGTATGACACCGACTTATATAACAATCTTGTGCAAGACTTCAGGTCCATCAATAATGTCGCGATCCACCATGGCGACTTCCTTGCATTCGATCTTTCAAGCCGGAAGTTCAAAATATTTGCCAGCATACCGTTCAATATTACGTCCGCCATTGTAGCTCATATCACAAATAGCATTCATCAGCCAACAGATGCCTATCTTATAATGCAAAAAGAAGCAGCCAAGAAGTACTTGGGACTGCCTTATTCCACGGAGTCGCTAAAATCGCTCCTCATCAAGCCGCGCTTTGAGCTTTCAATAATACACAACTTTCGCAGCACAGACTTTTCACCCGCACCCAGCGTTCGCGTCGTATTTGTGCACCTGCACAAAAGACCGGCTCCATTGTTGATGGATAATGATTATCGGAGATACAAAGACTTCCTGTGTTATGTGTTTTCACAGCGGGGCAAAACCATTGGAGAAAGGACGAGATCGATATTTACGAAAACCCAACTAAGGCGTTTGGGCGACCAACTGCGGTTTTCAACGGCAGCCGGACTCATTGACCTGTCATTCGATCAATGGCTGTCGATATTTTCATGCTATTCAGAGAGGGTTTCACCAGAAAAGCAAAAGCTGGTCAAAGGCGCCTATATAAAGCTTAAGCGGCAGCAAGATCGGCTCGAGAAAATACATAGAAGTCGCACCGGCAGGCGATCAGGGCGAACGCATCAATAATAGAATTGTGAACGTGCATGTCGCCAACTTGATCGCGCGCGATATCTGATCGCGTGCGAAACGGAATCTCGGGATTTCAAATCCCTAAAGTTCTGTTTCGGGCGTCATCGGATATAACGCCCGATCAACACGTCGCTTGTTGTTCATTTGCAGTCACACAAAGAACACTCGTGCGTTTGCCCTGGGCAGGCGATGAAATACCATTGTTGTGATCGCCTCATAATGATATAATGCAGCGTGCCGGATGGGCTATGGGAGAATATTACATGCTCAAAATTCGCCTTGCCGATATCGATGATATAGAACAAATTGTTGCGCTGCGGATGGCTTTTGTTCGAGAGTTTCAAAAAGCGCCTGAGTCTCCTGATTTCGTGGACTTGACTCGCCGATATATCGCCGATAAATTGCCCAAAGGCGAGTTCATGGTCTGGCTAGCAGAGGAAGAAGGACGCGTCATCGGGACCGGCGGCCTAATCTTTTTTATCAGGCCGCCACTATACACTCGTCCTTACGAACGCCATCCCTATATACTCAACATGTATACGATACCCGAATGGCGCGGAAAGGGAGTGGCGACAATGCTGATGAAACACATTATTGATTATGTAAAAACCACTCCCGCAAAGCGTATCTCTCTTCATGCATCTGAGATGGGCAGATCAGTTTATGAGCGGCTGGGTTTCAAGCCGCTCGATACAGAAATGGTAATGGATTTGTAGAGGCTTTCCTAGTCTTCGACCGGATACACTCCGTCACCCTCCATGATCTCGGCAAGAGCATCATCTTTATTTGTCTTGAGCAGCAGAATTGGATGGATGCCTGGTGTGAGGACTGTTGCCGTGGCGACTGTCTTTGGCCTCAAGGACTGTGTTTCATCATCCCATAGCATCTTCTTTATGCTGACGGCTGTGCCATAGTTGAGAGGAGTGGTCGTGCGGGCATATATAGTGTTGACCTCCGGCATGCGGCGAATGATATTGCCAAGCCTGCGCGGATCGTCGATCGCTTTGAGTTCCATATCTTTGTCTTTGGCTCCAAGCGCAATTGCCTCGGTGGTCAAATAGTCGATGCGCTTTTGGGTGTCCGGGTGGCTGGCAAATATCGCAGAGACCTCATATCGGTTAAGGTTGCTCTCGATATTAAGGAGCTTCTTCATGGATGTCACTGCGCCCGTCGGGTTGAATCCGGCTTTGGCGGCCATCTTGATGCCCATCTCGTCGGCTTCGCGCTCCATAATCCGCGAATATCGCTGAGTGATGGCTGCATTTCCCCAGACAGCAATATTGCCAAGCGCGCCTCCTCCAAGAATTATGACAGGCAGCAACCACAAAGCACGCTGCTGGCTCTTGAGCATCATATCCACGCCGTGGCGCCGGTCGCAGTGGGTCATTTCGTGCGCGAGTATGGCGCCGCGCTCATCGGGGGTCATGATCTGCCACATCCGCTCGGTGAAGTAGACATATCCGCCGGGCAGAGCGAATGCATTGATTTCGTCTTTGTTCTGAATGATCGTAAAGTGGTAATTGATCTGTTTACGCCCGACGAACGGCACAAGCCTTGCGCCCATCTGAGCAATATCCTGCTGCCACGTCTGGTTTTCGGAGGGCGGCATCTCCTTCTCGACTTCTTTGGACGCCTTTTCCCCGAGTTTATTCTCATCCTCGATCGAGAACGCCGTCGCGCCGACACACATAGTCAGCAGGGCTGCTATCATCATTCCTGCAAGCAAATATCGCCCCAAGACTTCCCCCGCAATTTATCGTATCGTATTATCGCTATCCAATGATTAACGATAAACGATAGTTCATTCACTTTGTTTCAGGCCGATTTTTTTCTTCGTATACGTCGAAGCCGTTTTGAATGTCTGCCATACTCCTGCCCGGCATGAACATCCTCATCTTCATCACAATCTTGCCGCTCGCAGATGAGAGCTTCGCGGTCCCGATCACTCGATCATCATACTTGGCTTTGCTGTTCCATGCAGGATAAGTGACCTCATACGTGGTATCCGTGTTCAAACCCTTATCCGGCAATACCTCTATCGTCTGGCCGCCCCGACCTATCGAGATTATTGTCCCGGCCCAACGCTTTTCATCGGGATCGTTCAACTTGACGAGCACCGATCCCCTCTCAACAGGCGCATATGAATACTCAGAGCGCGTGGCGGCAACATAACCAGTTGGATTCTTTGGATCGGTGATGATCACATAGCCCGCATTATCGTTGACCACCTTGTCCGAAGTATCGTTCCACACCTGCTGCAGCGCAACCAGTCTGTCGAACTTCTTCATCTGCGACTTTGATATTACTTTCCCATTCTCCATAGTTGCTATTCCGCTGGCCGCTTCGGGCGCAGGAAGAGCACATACATCCGTGCCGACTGCGATCTTGTCGGCCTTTACACCCGACATCAAGGCTATTTGCGCAGAGTATGAGCTGCCTGCATCCGTCACCGAACCCCTGGCGACCGGCACTGCGATATGGTTCTCATAACGATAGTCCCAGCCTTGACCCATCAGCCACACTATGTCTCCAGGGCGCAGTTTCTTTGACGAGCTGAATTGCACGGTCATGCCTGAGACGGAAGTAACACTGCCGATCGTATTTGGGTTGGGTATCTCATTGACGTCTTCAGCCGGGACCGGCACCCCCATTTTCTCTAGATCAGCAGTCAGGTAGGCGAGCCTTTCTTTTGTAAGGGGATGGTTGCTTAGATATTTTGGGCCCTCTCCACCCGCTTCAATCTGAAACCTGTTGATCTTGCGCATAGCCAAAAGCAGACCCGCAGGGTTATAGCCGGCCTCATGAAGCAGCTGGACGCCTACCTCATCAGCCTGCTTCTCATCACCACGCGAATAGTTGAGCACGGCGAAGTTATGAGCCATGCCGATCAGATCACCCACACTGCGGTTCGCGCCAAGCACCGTCAAAATCGCTCCGATCCACATAGATTGCCGGTTGGCTTTGGATGCTGCGTCTATGGCATGCCGCCTGTCGATATGGACTATCTCGTGCGCAATGACACCTTTTCGTTCATTCGGCCTGAGCACATCCCACAGATGGCTCGAAAAATATACATATCCGCCAGGGGTGGAAAATGCATTCAAATCATCCTGCTTCAATATCCTGAATGTGTATTTGATCTCCGGTCTGTTGATGCTGCTGCCTTTTACCAACTGCTGGCCGTATTCATCGATCTCCTTGATCGAGGCTTCATCTTTGACCTGTTCATACTCTCTGAGGATCTCGACGTCCAGCTTCTTGCCGAGGTCTATCTCTTCTTCCAGAGTAGTCGCGCTCACCGGTGCAGTGACAAAAGCGCAGGTGATGACCAGTAATGCCAATGTCCATATAATGCTTCGGGTGCTGCTTGCCGCTCTCATTATTCGATCCGTCCTCCGATCAAAATACATTTACAAGCTATAGTATAGCTCACAAGAGGAATCATAGAAAAACTGCATACGTTTATAAGACGCTATAACTCCCTTAAAGTGCCCAAAAACTACACTATCGCACACACTGAGCTATTGTTATTACATGGGCCGACAAGGAATTTGCCATGACATGTCGAAGATTAGTGTATGCCTGCTAAACAGATAAAAGAGAATCCCGATCAACTCGCCAAGCCGACACAGCAAAGCTCGATTGGCCGGTATATAGTGACATTTATCTCAATTCTGGGAATCATACTGGGGCTTTGGCTGATCGTAAAGCTCAAGCCGATCGTCGTGCTGGTTGTTATATCCATCGTCTTTGCATGCGGCCTGGCTCCGGCTGTCGCATGGCTTGAAAGACGGCGCATGCCTCGCGGTCGAAAGATGCCCAGAGGCCTGGCAATACTCCTCGTGTACATTGCGGCGCTCGCGATATTGTTGACCGCCATCGGGCTTATCGCCGTCCCTCTGGTAAAGGAGAGCATCAGGTTTTCCAACCATCTGCCGGAATATATGGACGGCGCAAAGACATGGCTTGCCGATATGCACCATCAATACTCATACATACCGGACTACGCCGGGCTGGTCGACAAGGCAAAGTCTCAGGTGGACGCTGCAGGTAATTACGTAATCAGCTCCGCACCGGCAGTATTCGGGTTCTTCGGCAGCGTGATTGCGTTTTTGTCCGTGGCGGTAATGACATTTTACATCCTCCTCACACGAGAAAATATACGTGATTCATTCCTATCGCTCTTTCCCGCCAAACATGCGAAAAAGATCGGCGCGACTTTCAGCCATATGGGTATGGCAATGGGCGGATGGCTGCGTGGACAGATCACCCTGGCAATTATAATCGGCTTGTCCGTATCGCTGGCCATGTGGGCGCTGCGTGTGCCTTACGCAGCGGTAATAGGCGTTGTGGGCGCGGTTGGCGAGGTCATCCCGATGGTCGGACCGGTCGCCGCAGCAGTGCCCGCAGTTATAATTTCACTGTTCAGCCCGAACTGGCACTGGCAGCTTCCATCCGTGATAGTCTTCTTCTTTTTGCTGACCCAGACAGAAAACAATTTCCTGGCTCCGAAGATCATGCAAAAACATGTCGGACTCAGCCCCCTTATGACCATAATCGCGCTGCTTGCCGGCGCAACACTGCTCGGTATAGTGGGAGCACTGCTTGCAATTCCAATCGCTGCGGCGCTGCAGGTGCTGATAAAGGAGATTGTCGTTCCCGCGATCAAGAACAGCTCCAAATGAACGCTAAGTAAATCACGGTTGGTCGCTTGCATACCACTATAGTGTTTCACACCAGTAAAACCACATACAATCGTGCAATTTGCTGACCGCAAATTGCTTAGTTCATGCGCAGGCCGAGTTCTCTGAGCCTGATGCGCATTGCGGTGGTGCTGACCTCGAACATATTGGCAAGCAGCGCGCTTTTGTCGAAGCGCCCATGCTTTACCTCGGCTGCTTTTCTTCTGACCAGCGCCGCAGGCATCAGAATTTCAGATGCGAACCGATCACACAGGCTTTCGTCTTTATCAGCTCCATCAGTCTTTATCCGAAATGCGTCTTCAGGTGACTGCCGACCTATGCATAAAACGTGGTGAGCAAGCTCATGGGCGGTCGTCCATCTCTGGCGTTCGGGGGAATCGTTTGAATTGAGGATTATATGCGCGTATTCCTCGGTGCGCAGATACATGCCTGCGACGTTTTTCGGCAGCGGCCTTATCTCGATCTCCACGCCGAACCACTCAGCCAGCCAGTTCAGGTCGAGCGGAGGTTCTATGTGTCTGGGTATCAGGCGAATACCGAACGGTATCTCCATTGCGCCCCTCATTATGGCTGACCACGGTCTCTGCGGGAGACCTCGACCACGATCTTCATAATATCATCAGTGTCTTCCTTTGAGAGGCCGGAAACACTGCGCAGGGCAAGCTCGACAGTCTTAACCAAATCCCCGGATGGCGGCTGTTTGCGGCCCGCTGCCACAAGAAGCTCATCGACATCACCACCGACTACTTCCGCAAAATCTGCCAGCAGGTCATCGGATATCACCCGCCCAAGATTGAGCAGTTGACGAAGCCACTCGGGACTAATGTTGCTTCGCCTGGCAACTTCCTCGCGTGTAAGCCCAGACGCTTCCAGCATTTTGGTGGCTGATTGCGCTAATTCGGGCTCGTATCTGGTTTGTCGTCTGCCTCGCAAATTATCAGTCATTTTCACCACTGCAGCATTCGTTCTACCGGATTATTATATGCTCCAAAGCCTGTCTATGCAAATTTTGTCCGCGAACTTGCATCTATATTATTGTTGACAAACAGCCAGGCTGCAATATATAATAATACCACCACTATTGTTGTTGCTATATTATACTGGGAGACACAGATGGCTGAAAAATTCTGGATACTGGAATCACCCGAAAAAAGGACTGCGAGATGGGACAAGGGCAACATATGGCGTAAAAGCGACTATCTCAACCATACTCATGGCGGCAAATATATCTCCTTTGGAGGTCCGGCGAACCGCATTTCTGAATTGAGGGTCATCTTGCAGTGTCCCGGCATTCCCGACTTCATCTGGACGCTCACCGACTGCCTGGCTCGCAACCAGACACTTGAGATGATGACCAAGGAGAGATTTACGGGTTTTGAAGCCAGGCGTGCGATTGTCAGGTGGGACACATCTGCAGCCGATTCGGATTATGATGGCGATCGCGAACTGCCGGAACTCTCATCTGATGACGACTCGCCAATGTTCTGGGAGATATTGGTAACCGGATGGGGCGGCATGGCTAAAGAAGAATCTGGTGTGACCAGGGTAGCAAACACAAATTTCTGGGAGGGCTTCCCGGACTGGAGTCGCGTGGTGGATTGGGATATATGGGACGGCTGTGATTTCTTCATAGCATGGCCTTTTGCTTTCACATTGCTGGTAACCGATCGGGTTGCCGAATTTATCAGAAAGAATAATCTGACCGGTGTTCAGCTCACATCGCCGGATGAATATACTCGAAACTACGTAATGAATAAACCGGGACGAATCACCCCAATGCGCCTGCGCGATCATTTTCCCGATGAGCGCGCAAGAATAATAGGTGAGCCTTTAGGCATATATTGAGTATTGCGCCGTGACAACAGCACTCGCAAGCTGGTATACTAGCAGCGATACATTGCGAGGTGCAATCGTTGGCTCTGGTTTACCGTACTCCCGACAAATCCGTACGTGAATGCAAATATTGGTGGTTTGATATGTGGGACCACATTGTGAATGGTGCGCTGAAATGTGCTGGAGAACCACGCATTGTAGTAGGCCGCGATGAAATTGCGATGGACCCCCATATTCACAGCCTGTTTTCTCACTGTTCCATATCGCAGCCGGAAGCGATAATTCTCAGAGCGGTTAAGCTCGGTATTAGCGCCATATGCGTAATGGACCACAACAATATAGAGGGTTCGCGAAATACGGTTGAGTGCTCATACGATCTCAAGAGACGAGGGCTTATACCTGACGATTTTCTTGTCATTCCCGGTGTCGAGGTAAGCAGCGATCATGGCCATATAGGCGCTCTGTTTGTAGACGAAACTCTGCCCATGTCTCAAAGCATTAAGCAGACAGTGGATATTATCCATGACTGCGGCGGGCTGGCGGTGGCTGTTCATCCATATCATTCCACGGGTGTTGGTGAAAGAGTATTCGATGCTCCTTTCGACGCAGTGGAAATAGAGTGTGGAGCAGTTTTCAAGGAAGGGTTGATTAGGTGCAACCATACTCTTGCACATAGTCCAAAACTAAAGTCGGTAACCAAGTTCGGTTCCAGCGACACTCACTACGTAAACGGTGTCGGCACGTGTTACACAGTGATGAAACTGCCCGAGCCGACCCTGGAAGCGGTCAGAGAAGCTATCATAAACGGAGAGTGCTCAGCATACAGTTCAAAGCCGTTTGCGCGATTGAGAAAACTGCTGGGCGGCATCGGAAAACTCGATTAGCTGCAAAAACCCGTAATTGAATCAGTAGCACCTGCATCGAACACGTGGCAAAACTATTGTGGTTAAGCTGGAGGAGACCGATACTGGCAAACCTGTCGAAAGGCAGGGACGCAAAGCCTTGAGCCTACGGCCTTAGTGGCTATGGTGGTCTGGCTGCCGAAACTCCAAGCGTTCCATGTTGACGGAGATTACAGTGAGCCGCAATTTGAGCGTTATGTGGTTTGTATCTCCGCTGACAGGGACTTCGCTATGCGTCTTGGCTGATTGTATGGAAGGCTCCTCTAAGTTTTCGGCGCCGGGGATGGCTGCTCCGGCGCCGTTCCCCTGTACACACCCATGTCAACACTGCTCACCTGCTGATTTGCGGGCGAATATTGGTAGTGGTATAATCGAATAGTGCAATCGATGCGCACCGGAGGAAATGGGTAAGTGAACCGATATATTAAAAACATAGCTGCATTTATATTCATTGCACTCATAATTATGTTCCTGATGGGACGCGATCAGTTGACTCGCTCTATCGCCCCGACAAAAACGGTCGCCTATTCGACCGCCTGGAAACAGGTTGCCGAGGATAAAGTCAAAGAGGGCAAATTTAACAAGGATCAGTTTAGTTATCAGACAAAAGACAAAAAGAAGTATCTGACCAATCTCGACCCGAGCGCTCCGCAGGAGCGTTCCAAGTTCCAGGATCATTTGCGCGAACACAACGTCACGTTCAGCATCGAGAGGCCGTGGATATCCGACGGCATCATGTCTCTCCTATACACTCTATTGCCGCTGGGCTTCATTATAGTGTTGTGGATGCTGTTTATGAGACAGGCTCAGGCGGGCGGCAATCAGGCGATGTCGTTCGGTCGCAGCCGCGCAAAGAAGGTCAATGAAAACGTCCCGAAGATCACTTTCGAGGACGTGGCCGGAGTTGAAGAAGCCAAACAGGAACTCGAGGAAGTTGTCGAGTTCCTCAAAAACGCCAAGAAATTCCAGGCTCTGGGCGCAAAGATCCCAAAAGGTGTCCTGCTTCTGGGACCTCCCGGCTGCGGCAAGACCCTGCTCGCACGCGCAATTGCAGGCGAGGCAGGAGTGCCGTTCTTCCATATCAGCGGCTCAGACTTTGTTGAGATGTTCGTCGGCGTGGGCGCTTCACGTGTAAGGGACCTCTTCGACACTGCAAAGGCCAATCGCCCGAGCTTGATCTTTATAGACGAGATCGACGCGGTAGGCCGCCAGCGGGGCGCTGGTCTTGGCGGAGGCCATGATGAACGTGAACAGACCCTTAACCAACTGTTGGTCGAGATGGACGGTTTCGATCCAAACTCCGGTGTAATTATGATCGCCGCGACAAACCGCCCAGACGTGCTCGACCCGGCTCTGCTCAGACCCGGCAGGTTCGACCGCCGCGTGGTTGTCGACAACCCGGATGCAACGGGCCGTGAAGCAATTCTTAATGTACACATAAAGGGCAAGCCGCTTGCAGATGACGTGAATGTCAATTCTCTTGCGCGCAGGACGCCCGGTTTTTCCGGCGCCGACCTTGCCAACCTGGTCAATGAGGCTGCCCTGCTTGCTGCACGACGGGAGCAGACCAAGATATTCATGGCCGATTTTGAAGACTCCATAGACCGCGTAATCGCCGGTCCCGAGCGCAAAAGCCGCCTGATCAGCGACAAAGAAAAGGAAATGGTTGCCTATCATGAGGTCGGCCACGCCATAGTCGGTGAGCTTTTGCCTAATGCCGACCCTGTGCACAAGGTCTCGATCCTGCCAAGGGGAATGGCTCTCGGTTATACCATTATGCTCCCTGCTCAGGATAAATATCTGACCACGAAGAGTGAGCTGCTGGACGATGT
The DNA here is from genome assembly GCA_021371935.1 of bacterium. NCBI lineage: Bacteria > bacterium. Next base: position 170,419 of record JAJFVF010000009.1, on the reverse strand, counting down.
CGCGGGACTACTTGGCGGACGTGTTGCCGAGGAGATCATCTTCAACGAAGCATCGACCGGCGCGCACAATGATCTTGAGCGTGCCACTGAGACCGTCCGCGCGATGGTCTGTGAATACGGCATGAGCGACACCATCGGTCCACTCACGGTCGGCAAACGTCATGGCAACCCGTTCCTGGGTCGTGATGTCATGGAGGACCGCAACTACAGCGATGAGATTGCGCAGCAGATCGACAAAGAAATAAGATCGATAATGGATGCGGCATACGAACGTGCACGCAGCATACTCCTAGAAAACCGCGAGAAGATGGATATGATAGTAAAGGTTCTTCTGGAGAAAGAGACCCTGGAGCGCGAGGAGTTCGAGGCTTTGATGGAAGGCGCCAGCCTTGCGGAGGATTCGGCAGGCCAAACACCCACTGCCGCCACGCCGCATGAATCCGACGGCACTTCAGAAGAAAAAGTGGAGTGCAAGAAAGAGACCAAACCCAGGCTGGAACCCGGCGTGGCCTGATATAGTCTATTCAAGCCCCTTGCTGTTGCGAGGGGCTTTTTCTATTTTACCTATGGCGATTTCCGAATACATATCTTTACAAAGGGATTTTTTGATTCCAAGTCGAACATATCATCGGCGCTTGTTTGTCGCCGGGGGAGTCGATGAATCCATTTGAGACCTATATTCGAGAACTCTACACAGCACACGCAACTGGTGCAAATGTTGCAGAGACTTCGTATTACGGCGCTCTTGCCAATCTCTCAAACGAAATCGGCAAGACACTCAAACCCAAGGTCAATTGTGTAATAAACTTGCGCAATCAGGGTGCAGGCTTGCCGGATGGCGGACTTTTTACACCCGATCAATTGCGCAAGAATTCAGACATAGATACTGTTTTTGATCAAATTCCTTCCCGCGGTGCAATCGAAGTAAAGGGCACATCAGAGGATGTGCTGCATATCTCACAGACCAAACAGGTCAAAGATTACGTGGAGCGTTATGGCCTTGTGTTGGTTACCAATTACAGAGATTTCCTGCTCATTCAGCGCGGCGATAACGGCATTCATACAAATCTTGAGCGCTGCACTATAGCTGATTCGCATGAGCAATTCTGGCGTGAAGCAGCTCATCCGCGGAGTATGGCAGAACGGTATGGCGAACAGTTCATAGAATATCTCAAGCGCGTCATGCAGCGCAATGCCCCTCTTGCCGACCCCAAAGACCTTGCATGGTTTCTTGCTTCATATGCTCGTGACGCCAAGGCGCGGATCGAATCAGCAAAAGACATGGATGCGCTTAAGTCAATTCGTGCTGCGTTGGAAGAGGCGCTAGGTCTTCAGTTCAAGGATGAAAAGGGTGAGCATTTCTTCCGTTCGACCCTGGTTCAGACACTCTTTTATGGCCTCTTTTCTGCATGGGTGCTGTGGTGCAAACAAAACAAAGATAACGCGTCCGCCCGATTTGACTGGCGTATGGCTCAGTGGTCACTGCATGTCCCAATGATCCGGGTACTTTTTGAGCAGATATCCGCACCGTCAAAGCTCGGGCCGCTTCAATTGGAAGACATCATGACCTGGGCGGGTGAGACACTTAACCGTGTTGACCGTGCCGTATTTTTTGATCGTTTCCAGGAGGAGCATGCTGTTCAATATTTCTATGAGCCGTTCCTTGAGGCATTCGATCCCGAACTCCGTAAAGAAATGGGCGTATGGTATACCCCTCCTGAAATCATTGAATATATGGTTGAGCGAGTCGATACCGTTCTCCGCGAGGAGTTGGATATTGCCGACGGCCTTGCCGATCCGAGTGTCTATATACTCGACCCCTGCTGCGGCACAGGTGCATATCTGGTGGAAGTCCTCAAGCGCATAGAAAAGACTCTTAAAAGTAAGCGCAATGATGCCCTGATAGGCCACGATATAAAGAAAGCCGCTACCACCCGTGTTTTTGGTTTCGAGATTCTCCCCGCGCCGTTTGTTATTGCGCACATGCAGCTTGGCTTGTTTTTGCAAGGCTTGTCCGCACCGCTCAAAGAAGATGGTTCCGAGCGTGCCGGGGTATATCTCACCAATGCCCTCACTGGTTGGGAACCTCCACAGGAACCCAAGACCCAACTGCTTTGGCCAGAACTCGAACAGGAGCGTGACGCCGCTGATGAGGTTAAACGTGATAAGCCAATTTTAGTGATTCTGGGGAATCCGCCGTATAACGCATTTGCGGGCACAAGTCCGAAAGAGGAGCAGGGTCTTGTCGAGCCGTACAAGGAGGGTCTGATCTCTGAGTGGGGCATTAAAAAGTTCAATATGGATGACTTGTATATCCGTTTCTTCCGCTTGGCCGAAAGGAGAATTGCGGAGAAAACCGGAAAAGGGATAGTCTGCTACATATCAAATTACTCTTATCTGAGTGATGCATCATACGTGGTTATGCGTCAGCGCTTTCTCAATGGATTTGATTCATTATGGTTTGATTGTATGAACGGTGATAGTCGGGAGACCGGAAAGCTGACCCCTGATGGCAAACCGGACCCAAGCGTTTTTTCTACGCAGTATAATCGCGAAGGCATACGCTTAGGTACCACTATTGGTTTGATGGTCCGCAAAGGTGCAGAAGTTAATAATCAGGCTGTCCGATTTCGGCAGTTTTGGGGAGTTACCAAACGCCAAGATGTCAAAGACAGCCTTGCAAATGCAGACCTTAATGCATACTACCAATTAGCCGAGCCTAAGCCCGAAAACAGATATTCATTCAGGCCGGGGGTTGTGGCGTCGCATTATCGAGCGTGGCCAAGCATGCCTGCTTTTGCAGGTAAATCTGCTTTTGTTGGTCTTGAGGAATGTCGCGGCGGTGCATTGATTGATATTGACAAGGATCGACTGGCTGATAGAATGCGTGACTACTATGATCCAAGTGTTGACTGGAATTCACTCGCTGCCTATGAGACTAAATTGACTATAAGTACACGCTCATTCAATGCAAAGTCTGCAAGGCAAAAGCTACTAAGCACCGAGAGCTTTTCATGCGAACATATTATGCCTTATCTTGTCCGTCCATTCGAGACAAGATATTGCTATTACTCAGCTATTCCTCCACTTTGGAACAGGCCTCGCCCTTCACTATATGAACAGTGCAAGCGAAACAACACTTTTATAATAAGCCGATCTAATGTTCAATCATCACCTGAAGGCGTGCCGATATTTATATCGTCTGGTCTATTCGATAAGCAAACCATTAGCCGCAATCCAGGAGCTTTCCCTGTTTTTATTGCTAATTCTTCTTGCCCATCAACCACAAATATGGATCTTCCTGGAATTTTGTCAGAATGTAAAAATTCAACTGCAAACCTTTCGCCACAAGCGCGTACTTATCTCAGTAGCCTCGGCATCTCCAATCCCGATTCGGATGTTCAAATTGCCGGTTTGATTTGGATGCATGTTCTTGCCATAGGTTACTCGCCTCTGTATCTCAGCGAGAATGCAGACGGCATCCGTCAGGACTGGCCGCGTATACCTCTGCCAAACTCAAAAAACTTGCTTTTCGCCTCAGCCGAACTCGGCACAAAGATTGCCGCACTGCTGGATACTGAAAAGGATGTTCCAGGCGTAACTTCCGGTTCGATCATGCCCGAGCTTCAAAGTATAGCCGTGCTTACGGCGTCCTGTGGAGATTCTCTGAACCCGGACGCCGGAGACTTGGCTCTTACGGTAGGTTGGGGGCACTCTGGCAAAGACGGAGTGACTATGCCCGGCAAAGGCAAGCTCGAATCTAGGGGAGTCTGCGATAAATGCGGTTTCGGCGAGTCTACTTTTGATGTCTATCTCAACAATAAGGCATACTGGAAAAACATTCCCGCCAGGGTCTGGGACTATCATATCGGCGGATATCAAGTCATCAAAAAATGGCTCAGCTATCGCGAGTTCGGCTTGCTCAAACGCCCTCTAAAGCCCGAAGAAGCGCTGGAAGTGACCAACATAGCCCGCCGCATAGCTGCCATACTTCTCTTGGAAACCAAGCTGGATGCCAATTACAATCTTGTCAAAGACAATACCTATCCCTGGCCGCATAACAAATAGAAAACTGAAATTTGTTTATTTGGTATTGAACCAACTCGTAAATAAGTAGTTTTCATTGCTTCGGCCAGCAGCAAATTTTGCACATCATTCCAATCTCCGCCAACCCCCCTGCCGAAGCCTCCGAACGCGCAACCCCAACACCTGACACCATTTGCGTGTTCGCTATTATTGAACAACATTTAGCTGAAACATACCGGCAATTTCACCACATTTTGCCCTGGTTGTGTTGCCATTTTGCCATATAGTCATTCAAGCTCAAAAACCGCATCAATTGTGCTATCCACACAATCCAAAGACACTTGGGGAGCACATAAGAAAACGGCGGTTGGATTTGAGATTGACCCTAAAAGACGTCGAAAGGCTGCTCGATGTATCATATCGCTCAGTATCAGATTGGGAGAAAGGCAAGTTCTTCCCAACAATAAAAGTGATGCCAAATGTAATTGAGTTCCTTGGTTATAACCCATTTGGCGACTGTTCTGCCTTGGATAACGAGGAGAAAATAAGGATGTGCCGAAAACTCCTGGGGCTTAATACAAAGGAAGCTGCAAAGCATTTAGGTGTTACCTCTGCGACTATTTCACTCTGGGAAAACGGCAAAGTCGTTCCTACAAAGAGTAACCAAAAACAGCTTCAAAGTCTGTTTACTTCCGCTTGTCACGTCGGAAAGCCTTGAGAACAATCTGTACTATAGCCTGCCGCTTGAGCTTCTTCTCTTCTTCTTGGAGCGGCACATATTTTAGCTTGACCTTGTAGCCCTTAACTCTGCTTGTCTTACCGGCACTCTTGGCTGCTTCTTCTTCGAAATATAGGACTAAGGCATCAGGCTCGAAGAAGAGTGCTTTTTATAGGTCAGATTCTGTAAGTTTTTTTACAGAGGGTTTTCACCTTGTGTAATGATTATCTATGCTGAGCAAATTATGACAACGCTATAATTTCGAGTTAATTACAGGTAGCTCAGGCACTAGCTTCCGAAAGCTGTCACCATATGCCTGAGCCATCAAACATTTCTCCTGCTGTGCAATCAGTGTTATTTATTGCTCCGATCAGTTGACATCACATAGATGATTCCTTATGCAGTTTCCCATCAGAATCATAGGTGTAATTAATGACAATACCACTACTTGAGAGCTTACGAATCATGTTTCCTGAGCCGTCATATGTATACTGCTCCCAAGTACCATCGGGATAATTGATTTTCTTGAGCTTGTTATTAACGTAGTAGTCGTATGTAGTCTCATGGTTTTCGGGATCTATGAGCCCTGTTTTTCGATTTTGTATGATTGGATCGTATACATATGATACAGCTGCAGAAACTTTTCCGACCGCGTTTGCCGAGTCATGGCTGGCAGCAATTGAGTTCTGAGCACCTCTTTGGCTTACAGTAAGGATATTGTTAACATTACTGGAATACTCAACAATCTCATTATCTATCACAACAGCTCCACTGCTGGACAGAACGCTTCCATCGTTTACAGTAACATTCGTCTGTGTATCATCTATGGGATATAGCAGAATAGTTGATGCGCCTGACTGCACTTCTTTTACTAGACGTCCTTTTGCATCATAGACATAATATACTCGATGTCCATTCTCATCTTCTTCCCATATTTTATGGCAACATGTGTATTCTGTTTTCTTCGTCGTGCTGTCAGGATTGGTTACTTGGGTAACCCGGTCGAGATCATCATATTCATAGTCGGTTTCATTGTCATTAGCATCTATAACCTTTACCCGACGCCCTTTCCCATCGTATCTGTAGCGAGTAAATATTGAATCTATGGAGCCGGTAGAATCAACGGTTAACTGCTCTATCGAGGTTAAGAAACCTCGATTCTCCGTTTCCTGGTTATATGTTTCATCATAGTGAAAAGCCTGGCGGTTGAATGCAGAAACGCGGTCATCAACGCTGGCATTATATGTTGTCGAGTTCAGAACCGCTCGTGTCAGACCAGTAAGCTTATTGTAGGTCGCATCCTTGTTGCTATAGGCAATGATTTCTGTGCCGACGCGAACCAATCCGCTTGTTGGAAAGCCTGACACATCATTTAGGTATATCTCAGTGCTGATCGGTGCAGTGGCAAGAGTGTTATGCATAATGTATGTATCTGTATATGCGGGCTTTCTGTCGAACAAATAGGAAGTCTCGCTCTGAGGCAGCGTCATTGTCGGATTGTCAGGATCTGTAATCTCCGTTTTGGTAACAAGGCCATAAGAATAGTCCATTTTATGCACATACTTGAGAAGACTCAAAGTGTTGCTGTCGTAACATTTGACTTCAGTGAGGTCCTTCGTGTTGGGATCATATGTATTGACCCACTTGTTACCCCGTGTGTCGTATTTCGACACTATTCTATGATCATCAAACTCGTATGTAGAACCATCTCCAGTTCCGGCTGTTGCAGTCCTGTTTTGGTGTTCATCATAGGTGTATCCAACTGAATTTCCTTCTGCATCTGTCATTGAGGCGACAAAATTATACCCGCTACTTCCACCAGAGCTATTAAACCAGTATTGTTTGGCAATTCCACCGGTCCACACCTGTGCGTTGATATCATAAGTAGTCGGATAATGATACAGCCATTCTTCCAGCTCACTATTGATTGCGTATCCCCAGGTCGGCTTATCATCTGAACTATAAATGTCAGGCCAACTCTCACCAGGGCCACGTTCATAGGTAGCCCAGAGTTCTGTGCCCGGAGTAGCACCGTAGTCATTCCATCCCATAGTATGATATGCAAAGAATGTCTTCATAGATGGTGTCTCGATCGCACCGATGGACGGTATAGCATATTCAACATATGTCCCAGCAACATGTGCACTCGGATTTATTCTCGTAATTTGATTAAGTGTATTCGCTTGATAATCAATGCTATTATATTTCACGACCTCACCGAAAACTCCGCCGATCTTGACCCAGCCGGTGTATGGAAGTCCCTCGGTAGATGCAACCTGTAAATTCCCCCCACTGCTTGGGCTTTGCGCCGATATTGCGTCTGATAGTGTTGTTCTGGCGTTTGTGCCATGTACCACGCCATAAGGATCAATTCTTGATGTAACGCCTGCAGCATCTGTGCTTTCTATCAAAAAACCTTCAGGACTATATGTAAAAGTAGCCTGGGTGGGACTCTGAGGATCATCCGGAAGTGTAATGCTTGTCACTCGCTCACTGCTGTCTTGCCCTTGGGTCCCTATGATAGTGTCTTGACCGTTGGCATCCGTAATGGATTCAATTACACCAGTGCTTTGATTGTAATTCATAGTCAGGCGAAGAAGTCGTGTTACAGGATCAGTTGCAACTGCAGCTATCTTGCTCGTACCCTGAGCGCCTCTTGTAATATTCATAATCGAATTGCCGGATATTGCCGTGTATGTGATTATCTCACTTTCGTCGGAGCTGTTTGTAATCATTATTGCACCCTTGGATGCAAGTTGAGATGCGCTTGTCAGAGCTATCGAACCACCATCTATCGGCTGCGATGTACTGATACTTGAACCAAGGGTTGTCACAGGCGGCCCGATAGGATCCTCAATGATCTGTAGTCGCCCCTGCTGAGTGGTTATCGGCTCGTTGGCAGACAGATAATAGTATTTGGTTCCGTTCCTTAGTGTAATAACAACAATTCTGCCCATGATTGTATCATCCATGGGCTGTCTCATATCAACATCTATAAGCTCGCCATAGATACCTGAACTGGTGACATACTTAAGGCTGGATGTATTCCACTGATAATCCAGTTCTCTTGTATCTTCACGATGTACCTGCAAATCGTTTATAGAATAATAGACACTCTGATCTTGGCTATTCATATCAACGCTTATAGGATTTGCACCGCGAGTGATATTGTTGAAAGAGTTTTCTGATGTTGAGGTGTATTTAATTACCTCGGCGTTAGTGCCGTCAGTCACAACCACAGCTCCGCTCGTCGGAAAGCCGGAGATCGACATAACACTCAGACTACCATTATTGGCAGGTGATGAAGAAGTGATTGAAGCTGAAAGCTTTGTGCTTACTCCATTTGAGCTTGGCAAAAAGTATACTTTTGAATCAAATATGCTTTTGCTGCCGCTGCCGAAGATGCCCGAGCTTGAATAGTCGTTGTCATAATTTATCGTAAAGCTCGGCGATGGGCCGCGCCCCGGATTATACCATATCGGTGTATCAGTTACTTTTATCACCTGCTGAAGCAGCCAGACATCATGGGTAGGTCTACCCCTCGAGACAATTTCACCACAGCCCGAAGGACCGCAAGCGCTACTACCACCATCACTACTACCACCCTGGCTTGCGCCACCTGGACAGGTAGCACAACCACCTCTGCCACTTGGAACACCACAGCAGCCTCCCAGTGTTTCAAGTGATGTTGCCAGGTCAAGGGACTGTAGGTCAGACGATGTATCGAATGTGAGAGCCTTACCTGTCCATTTGACACTAAGATCAGACAGCGAAATAAGATATTCGCCCTTTATAGAATCCTTAACTCGAACCATGCCATTTTTTATGCTTAGCACGGCAATAAAGTGATTTGTATTTACATGGCCTATTACAGGCAGCTTTGCCTGTTTGAGCTGGTCTATTGTCATCTCAACAGCTTTGGCATCAACTCCAAGCGACGCCGATTCATATTGCAGCTTATAAAATGAATCACCCTCCGGGTCAGGAACGAAAGCTTTTGCCTTTGCAGCTTCATTATCTTTACCCATTGCTTCCAAGCATGCGGCCAGGGCCACAGACCCGCAATTGATCCGCATTAGTCTGGTCTCTTTTTCGCTAACAGAATATTTGAGTTTTTCATTAAGATATTTGTATTGATCCCAAGTCATTGGGCAACGCAAAGCAGCATTATACATATTGACAGCTTCGCTGTAATCGGCCGTTGCCTCGGCAATATTACCGAGCCGCAGATTGCACTTGACTCCGATCTCATCATTTGGATGCTCTGCAAGCAAGTTATTGAAAATCGTTTTTGCCTCATCGTATTTTTTTTGATATACGCACAGACAACCGATGTGCATCACTGCTTCGGCAGCCCAGCGGCTGTCCGGGTAGTCCTGCACAAACTTCTGGAGGAGATTTGCGCCTTCTTCATAACGATGCTGATACCACACCCGCATAGCGTTATTGAACTCTTTGTCTTCCCTGTCAATGACCCTATTGTTTGTGGGAGTGATCTTTTCATCCACTGCCAACAAAGAGCCAGCAGACTGCAAAATAAATGCACATGATACAATAAGCACAAAAACCAATGACCTGAGATTCATTTCATTCTCCTCTCTTTTTTTATATAGCTATATCTTGATGGGGTGTAACCCCGGCATCGCAGTTCTTCCATTTCATTGCGTTATATCGGGTTGTATTGATAGGCTTTCTTCTTCGGCATTATGCCTCCCCGTTTCGGGAACAAGGAAGCTGTTTCAAAACTAGATTAGCCCAATCGTTAAGAAACTAGCAAAGCGAGATTGACCAGGAATCTGCCTCGCAGCATTTACAAGGCATTTTGGGTATGTCAAAATTTGCTAAAAACTGGTCCTTTGATACTTGTGAGATGGCTTCCAAGTTCTCAAAATACCGAAATGTCATGATTAAAATCTACGCGCAATAAAATTACATCTGACATGGTCATTACGGTCGATATATACATAGGCACAATATCGTATTTTTTTGTAAATCAATACTTTCTCGCCAGCATTAATCTTATCTGTAGGAATTGGATGATAATCTTTGAAAACGAAAACTGCACCACGCTCCTCAATCAATGTTGGTTTACCCAAATAAAAACGCACATCTTTTTCATTAAGACCAACTGTACTTCCTGAAAGTAAATTGTATAGCTCGCTTAATGAAGCTGACCATATAATTTGTACAGCTATTGCAAGAACAATAATCACAAAAAAGGCAAAACGCAATGAACGACTAGAAGTTAGCATTTTCCAAACCGGCATTTTCTCTACCAAGTCCCTTCCTCATATTTCTCGTATTAATGCGACTGTGTCTACCTGGCAATTACTTTTATTGAATACAACGTAAACAGAATAACCATACATCAAATCAGAATCATATATCCATATCTTCCCTGCCTGCTGCAGGTGTAGTTCCGGCCAAGTTGTTTCTTGAAATCCAGCAATAACATGACTGGGGGCGCCGAGAAGCGCACGTGTATCACGAGTATTTAATCCAACAACACCTAAATAAGAAGCATATGCACTGAGTTTCTGGAGTTGTAACGGACCAAGTATAATGTACAAGGCAACACCTAATGTAGCGCAAAGTACCAATAAATATTTAGGCAACCGCACTACAGAAAACACATGTGCAATGCTAATTGCTATAAGCAGCATCGTGCAACAAATGATAACTACAGCAGCTATAAACATCAATTTACTGATCCTCACTAAACAAACATGTTAGTTCGCAGGCGTATAGTCCAACATCCCATCACCCCAAGCTTGCTGGCAAAGATCCGTGCATGATTTACAAGGATCGCCATAACTACCTAATCCATCACCAACAGCATCATAAAAAGCTGCAGCATCCCACCACGGATTATTAAAAGGACCAAATAGCCATTGTAATTCCTCGAATAGTCCTTCCAGTATTTGAGAATCACCATATGATAATCCAGGACACCTTGCCAATTCACAAGTCAGAGTGCAATGAGCCATATTATTGTTATGGCCATCTCTCCACCCTTGCCCTGTACCAATTGCATTTGCAAAACACGGTGAATCAATCAAGGTCATTATCCACGCCGGTACAAAAGGTACCCACCACTTCACAAGTCCAGTTGGATCAATGCGCATAACTGGATTGTTTCCAGCATATTCATAGAGGTTTATTCCACCCCTATAACCTAATGGGTCTCTACTTGTGAATCGGCCAACCTCTGGGTTATAATATCTTGCTTTCAGGTAATATATGTTGATCGAATCCAAGCTATAGCGGTACTGTCCCGCAAAACCAAAACTTTCCGCAATGCCATTAATCGGATTGCCGAATGCATCATATGCAGCCGCCATTTGAACAATCGAGTTTGCATTTGCAATAATCCGTGTGCTACCAAGGCAATCAGCATAGAAAACCATATAGGCTGTCCCTGAAATCTTAATAGGTAACCATGGTCTTGCGTACGAAGTCACATTTGTTGTCGATATCTCTTCGACAACTTCACTAACATCCAGTAAATAATCAGTCGGTGTACCACCACTAGGTGTTTTCCTCACTCGCATCCCATATCCATCATATCCATACTCAACAGTTGTCTCGCCAGTCTTCTGCCACTTGGTCATCATATTCCTGAATCCCCAGGTATAGGTGGTGACATCAGTAAAATCTGTCGTGGCTGTTCTTATGTTTCCCGCGCCATCATATTTATACAACGTCGTGCTGGAACCGGTAACTGAAAAACATATAGTCAGAATCTATGCGCAATAAAATTTGCAGTCACTCGATCAGATTTGCTTATGTAAATGTATGCGCAATAACGAAAGCGTTTATAGATTAGGATTTTCCCTTGGTGTTCCGCTTTTTGTGATGGAATAGGATAAAATCCCGGCAAATGTGGAACAGAATCATGCGCCACATCCACAGGAGCACCAAGTTTATTACGCACATCCTTCTCCCTAAGCCCCACAGAACCACCTGACATCAGCTCATATAATTCAGACAGCGTTGCTATCCAAGCCCACTGTATAATTATAATGAGCATTATTATAGCTAAAATGACAATACGTAATTTCCTGTCTGACAATGGTCTATCTAGAATTGATGTGTTGGTCATTATCGTTGAAATAGCGCGCAGAAAACACTGCGCTCACATTACCTTTCTTAGATATAAATATGCAAAATGTACGCGACGCAATTCTTGGACCGTCGTTATACAACCATACTTCTTCCTGCTTATAAACAGGACAAAATGATGTCCCAGCCGGCATTACTTTGTCTGGCTCTCCTAATTGCGTAACAACATCATGACGGTGCAATCCACTCACTGAAATGTACGGCGCGTACCATTTAAGTTCATTCAATGGTCCCAAAATTAGACCTATGTATAGCAACATGGCAATGGGTACGGTTACAAGCAGAACGCATCCTGACATCTTGATCAAATCGAGTAACTTAGCAAGATATAATGCCAGCACACCGAAGAAAGCCACCAACAAAACTAACGGCATAATAATATTGACCATAATATTCACCTTATATGCTGACTGCCTCAACACACGCTTCATCACAGTCTACACAGATGTCTTGTCCAAGAGATGCGCCGAGGTGATTCCATACTTTTATTAACATACACCACAACCACGGTCGCTAAGACGTATGCTTGCTATCATCCTTATTAAGTCGGCACATATCTGACAGCAACCACAAGTCCATGTGTGTCGATATACACATATGCAGCACAACTTGGCCACTGGCGATATTCCCATATGTAAGCCGCATCTTTAGAAGTGCGTGAACGCCCTATTGTTTTGGCAGTTGGAGACCCCGCCAGCTTTACTAGATCATCGTCCATAATGCCGGGTCTAATCATTGGTATTGTTCTATACGCCATTTCTTGTCTTGAAGGATACACTTCCAAAAGAAGGTATTGGCCATAAACAAGATAACACTCATATAGGATGCCAACCAAAACTAACGTGAACAATGCATATAAGCCTATCAACTTCATCTGCTTCTCCAATTCTCACGCGGCACCACATAAGAGGTCTGTACTGTTCCCGATGGAGACATATAAACATAAACCACAAAAGCATCTTTAGAAAAAAACCAAACAGTTGAATTCTGAACTGGGCGGGTTGGAACAAATACTCCTGGATTGCTGAGTGTGAGTTCCAAGTTGTTTCTGTAGATATCGTTTGGTTTTCCTAGCCACCTGTGGACATCTTCTTGTGCCTGTCCTACACCTGTCATAGTAAGTAATAGCACTGCTTCGTGGCGCTGGCGTTCCATTTCATGGGTTTTCCACGCAACAGGCTGACTTGGCAATAGTCCAACTGTAAGTCCGATAAAAAAACACAATAAGAGAAGACCAATTTGTTTAGTATTCAACACGGAATAATTCTCCTTTATCCTGGGTTGTTGGGCAAAGTGGATGTTGCAATTTCACATGCACAAGAACATGGCATTCCAGATGCACCGAGGCCTGCTCCTATACTGTTGGCTATATTGTCATACATATCATTATCCCAACTATATATTTCGCCTATTAGAGCAAGAATATCTTTTATTGATTTACCTATTGGCGGTACGCATCTTTGTAAGATTGAACATGCAGAATAACAATGCGCCAACTTGTCGTTTGTGCGATGCATTTCAGTCGCCTCTTCTATGATTTTATTAATGCATTTCATAAAATGCAACCATTCAAACGTCGTTTCACCCCAGCCAGGTAAAGGTATATATATATTTCCAGTTGGATCAACGTTATTTGCTGGATTGCCGTCACAGTATATGTACAGATTATATCCAGCAACGTCACCAATTGTGTCACGTGCTGTGAACGAACCATGAATGGTGTTATAGTACCTGGCCTTGATATAATATAGACCCGTGGCATCGGAATAATATCTGTATTGTCCTGCAAATCCAAAACCATCACTAGAATAAGCACCGTATTCTGCCTCCAGATTGCCATAAGCGCTATAGACTCCAGCTTCGATTACAGTCTGAGTTCCATTAGTTATAGCCCTTGTGCTGCCCAGACCATCGGCATGATAGATTGTTCGAGTTTCACCGGATATCTGGCTAATCAATCCTGGTCCTACGTAGGTTGTAGAAGTTGATCCGGTAATCTCTTCAGCAATTTCCTTTCGATCAAGCAAGAATCGTGTAGCCGTACCGCCGTCTGGGACTACTATTACTCTCATCCCATATCCATCATATCCATACTCAACAGTCGTCTCGCCAGTCTTCTCCCACTTGGTCATCATATTCCTGAATCCCCAGGTATAGGTGGTGACATCAGTAAAATCTGTCGTGGCTGTTCTTATGTTTCCCGCGCCATCATATTTATACAACGTCGTGCTGGAACCGGTAACTGATGAGGTCAATTTATTCGCAGCATCGTAGAAGTAGGTGGTCGTTGTCGCGCCATCCACCATCGAAGTGCGGTTGCCCGCAAGATCGTAATAGTAGGACTTGCTGTAAGCTTCACTGCCGGTCCGAACCTCGCTTGTGAGGCGATACAGATCATCATAAGAATATGTCACCGCTGACTGTATGCGGCTGTCGTCAGGCTTCAGAATATTTTCCGTAACAGACGTCCGCGTTCCATTGTTACCGACACTGGCCGTATCATAGCCATATGTGAAGCTGCCGATTATGGTTACATCGTCCGATTTCATATGAGTGATATTGGTGAGCCAGTACCTGGCATCATCGTATGTATAAACACTATACGTGTTGTTCGGATATGTAATGCCCGATACCAACCCCATATTGTTATAGGTATATTTCGTCTCGCCGTCAAGCTGGTCAGTTACCTTCGCAAGCTGCCCGAGGTCCGTATAGTCATATTTAGTCGGATGAGTGAATGACGGAGAAAGACTCACTGTAACCATCCTGGTGCGGTTACCCTTCAAGTCATAACCACTCTTATCGCCATTTGACCCATGTTTGTAGATTACTTCCTGACCATCCCACTCTTGCATGGCGGATGTCAGGTGCGTCTTAATTAGCCTGTTCAACCCATCGTAATAGTATGTTGTCGTTCCACGCCAATCGACCATAGTCTCAAGGTTTCCATATCGATCATACGTATACTCCGCAGTGCCTGTTTCGGTCTGACCCGCATCTGATGCGTTCGTATGGACTGTGAATGTATGTATTTCCCATTCGGTCTCAGATGACTTCTTCAGGTAGGCATGATACGTGCCGGACGAAAGCTCCGTGGTGCATGTCAAATGATCGTCACCCGTAACGCTTCCGCTCCAATACTGAGTTTGGCCATTTTCTGATGTCACCTTAGCCTGGAATGTGTCACCCGACTCCGAAGCACTGTCATATCTCCAACTTATCAGCGGTGTCACATCCCAGATTGTGGACTCATCGACAGGCGTAATGATTCTGGTCGGTGCCACTCTGAACTTAAGCCCATGAGGACTCCACGGACTCCATGAATCCGGATTGGACTCGTAATTCTCATCATTGGTGACTCTTACAAAAGCATAGTAATCTATCCCGGCTTGTAGAGTCATCCACTCATCGTCTGTCTCCGGCCACTGCACTGTATTAGTCGAATTCTGCAGTATTGGACATGTCCCATCAGGATTGTCTTCCGTTCCGATTGAAAGTTGTATGAACTGGTGACTGCTCTGGACAGAACCATTTACTTCGTTTTTAAGATTGATAGGATCAGTAAACACAATTATTGGATATGCCGATTGCACGATCTGGTTTAGTGTTGGTGAAGTGATTGTTGGGCCAACTTGGAGGTCTGCATTCTGGCGCAGCCTTACGAGCCTTACGTCTTCATTCTCTTGGTCATAAGTTTCAATTTCGGTGCTTGCGCACAATCCGGTAATCTTTACGCCGCTTCCCACATCACAGACGGGCAAACTATCAGCCATCCAACTGTAGTCTACTCTTATACCTTCAGCGCATACTCCGTTATTGAGGCCGTTACCGTCCGTAGGGCATGAATTCCCTTCAGAATCTAGACCAAGACCTCTCACACTCGTATCATCTACATAAAGGAATTTATTTACCGTATCTTTGTACGTTACGAAATAGTACCAGCCACCTAAATTGATGTCTGATGGAGATACGAGCTTACCCTTTAATGCACTACCACCAACAGGACGGGTTACTCCCGGCATCGTGATTCCATTTATAACCAGATAGGAGTTGGGAGCAATATGGAAGAGATCTGTAACACGCTCAACAGAAAACTGATTGCTGGCACTCGTAACGGCATAGTAATAGTCATACTGATCGCTAAGGTCAATCACCATTACGCGCTCGCCGCCAATGGTGGTCATTCTGCCTTTGATCGACACATAATCTTCAGGCTGGCAAGATGCAGGTGTACCGTTTTCAAAATCAACACGAAGACCATAATATTTAGTAGTATTTACTCTTCCCGGACTGCTATCATATACATACATGTGGTATTCGCCGTTGGCATTGAACTGCGAAGTACCAGCGGTCACGATCAGATTGTTTAGTGTGCAGCTTACAATCTCACCATCTGCACACCTGAGCGCATCCTCTATGGTTGGAGTGGAGCATCCTACGGTAACTTCTGCAACAGCCACATCGCTTTCATTTCCTGCACCATCAATAGCTTTGATGTAGAAGTAATAAGTATGCCCAGACTGAAGATTCAAGCCTGTCTTTCTGACACAATAACTGTAATGGTCCTCATCGCAAGTTACTCCATCCGAAGTCCAGTCGACTATATAGGTGCTTGGAGGATATGAAGCCGATTCACCTATGGCATATTGGCATTCGGTAGCAGCATCCGTATTATATACACTCCACGTTGCATATAGCTGAGACGTGGAGCAGGTGCAAGAGTTTGATGATACACCTTCTGGATGAACTGAGGCTACTGTTGGGGGAACTGTATCAACGTATTCTACTGCTCCCATATCTACAAGATCGCTTCCCCGCTTTGTATCAAACTTCCTTGTCTGCCAGAATATATCGACCAGGATGGAGCCAGCTGCGGTATCGTCACCAGCATCAATACATGGAGACAGAACAGTGAGGTTGTAATAACCATAATTATCGAACAGTGGGTCAAGGGAGATATTCCCATTACCAGTAGGCTCTGCCATATCACCTGTGTAGTTATCTGCCACTACCCAATAATCGCCATTTCGAGAAACACAGTTATTTTCAAATGTTGGGAATGTGGTGCCAACAGTATGAATGCCGGATAGTAAGTTATCACTAATTATGTTATTCGCCACAAGTCCTGTACAATGGTCGAGGTACAAACCACCACCATACATGCTCGTCCGATTGGCTGCAACTGTATTGTTTACAAAAGTCAGTTCTGTATTTGAACACCAAACCGCCACAGCGTCTATTGTAGAATCATTGCTGAGTATGAGATTGTTTGTAATCACGGGTGACGCATAGCTGCAATAAATCCCACCACCATAGCATGCATCCTGAAAGGAACCACTATTATAGATGTAATTATGTGATATCGTGGGAGAAGCCTGATTACAAAATATAGCGCCGCCGTAATATGCTCCTCCGTTGTATGTACCTATTCCCCTTGATATACTGAATCCATCTATGACAGTCGTACTAGTTGCGCCAGATTCAACTGTTATTGTGCTGCCTTGACCTGGGGAGAGATAAGTCGGTATCAAATATTCATGTGTGTATCTATCTTCTTTTGAAGTGTCTCCATACGAAAAACCACCATACAATTTCACACCAGAAGTGAGTATAATGCATTCACAATAGCTGTCACTATCTACCCATACCTCATCACCAGACTGCGCAGTATCTATCGCATCCTGGATATTATGTAGAGCATGATCCCAACCGATACCAGATGTGTTATCACCGGAATTGCTGACACAATACACTTGCTCGCCATTACCGAGTAAAATAGTGTCGGAATACGTACTTGAGATATTGCTAATATAGTTCTTAAATCTTGCATACACTGTCCGAATACCATTTGGTCCTTCTGCCAGTGCCCATTGTTTTGTTCTTGTGTATGCCTCCCAAGGTTCAGTGTCAAATACACCATCATTGCTGATTTGCATTTGATCTATACCGCTTCCACCATCGGTTGCCGACAAACTGAGCACAACATTTATGCTGCTGGTCGTTTCATCACCAGAATTGACTAGTATACTTCCTGTTGGTACGGAGTCACTATATTCATCTGCACCAATGTCAACTGTTCCATTAGTAGGCACTATACGTGGCCCGCCATCAAATTCTATACTTGGTATTCCCGCCGCGGTATTCAAGCCGTTGTTGATGCAATTTGAAGTGGACGAAAGATGATAGTTGCCTGCTGAAGTGTTGACGAACCCCGGGACGCTGGTAATGTTAGTCGTATTCCAGATGCCGGTGGGATAACAAGCCGTAGTGTTGCCGTAGAAGTCGTTATTATACAGCGTCGGCAGCGAGGAACCGGAACCGTCGCAATATACGCCATAGCCGGTGTTGCTTGCAATAATATTATTATTGATGGATGCCGGGCAGTAATAGCAATATATCCCAGCCTTGCTGTAGATATCCGAATTATTGACTATCGTATTGTTCGTCAGCGCAGGTGCAAGGCTTGTTGAAACGCCGTTTCTGGAAATATACACACCGCCGCCATTGGTGTTTTGATATATCAGGTTATTCGTAATGGTCGGATAAGCAAGTCTGCAGCCTATGCCACCGCCGCCGAACGGATCCTTTTCTGTGTCATAATCACAAGTGTTGTGCCGTATGATATTATTGGATATATCAGTAAATGAACCCTGACCGCAATATATTCCGCCGCCACAGATGTGAGAGTCATTGTATTCGATGATATTGTTCGATATGCGTGTGGAGGCAAATTTACATCGAATGCCCGCACCAAGGTCATTGTCACCATTTACTACCGAAAACCCATCAATACAATTGACCATATGACCCACAAAGTCTGCGCATACAACCGGATCGCTGCCATACGATCCATCTATTGTCGTAGTGTAACTTTGCCAGTCTCGCTGAGATAGCTGTGTCTCACTATTGTGAAAACCGCCATACAGATACACATAGGCATACAGTGTCAGGTTCTCATCATATGTCTCATCCTTGACCCATACTTCACCGCCCTGCCGCGCCGCCACATCGATTGCAGCCTGGATAGTAGCTTTTGGAGTAGTCCATGACAGTCCGTCATTGTTGTCGCTGCCGTTTGCATCCACCATGGCAATGACCTCAGGACCCGTCTGGGAATATGCATTCGAATAGTACTCGTCAGCGCCGATATCGACATAATTGCCAGTCTTCCTTGCCTCGCCATCGATGTCATAGCCGGATGTGCCGGCATTGTCATCACCACCATCGATGCATGGCGAAATGCCGGATATATGGAGATTGCCATATTCGAAATCAATAAGCTCTGGATCATCATCAATGTCGCCAGTGCCTGCAGATAGCCCCGAGTAAGCATAGGCGACATTCCCATAGACGCAATTGCAACTGAGTGAGGGTGTGCCGGAAACGGCTATTATCCCTGACGAGTTGTATGCAACTATGTTATTGGACAGTATTGGAGAACCGTAGATGTATATACCGCCGCCATCCAAGCAGGAAAAGTTCGACACAACTGTATTGTTTACAATTGTCGCACTACCGCTGCAATAGATGCCGCCGCCATTACCATATCCGCCATTGCCACAGATGAAATTGCCTCTTACAGTCGAGTCACTGCAGCAATAGACACCAGGCCCTTTGTTGCCGCGTATGATGTTGTTCTTTACACTAGCTGCGGCATACGTGCCACAGAAAACACCGCCACCTGTGTTGTTAATTATCACATTGTATTCGATAATGGGGCTTCCGGTTGATGCGTATACACCATACGAATTGTTACGCTCTATACGATTGTGGCTTATTATCGGAGAAGACGAAGTGCATACTATGCCACTCCCGAGGTTTGGTTTGTTCTTAATGGTGAAGCCATCGATCACAGTCGCATTCGTGATCCCAGACAATGAATATACAACGGGACCACCGGTATTGCTGCTGATAATTGTCTCATTGGAAATTGACCCTGACGGCGGACAAGCGCCTCGAGGAGTCCGGCTCGTCTCATCGCCTGCAAAGCCACCGTAGATGCAAACTCCCTCTTGCAATGTTAGCTGTTCTTCATACGTGCCCGCCGCAACCCAGACCTCATCGCCACTTGTGGCATTGTCAATTGCCGTCTGTATAGACGATCTGGCATTGGTCCAGCTGGACCCATCACCGCTTCCGTTTGGCACAACGTAGTGAACATCGGAAAATGCAGACTGAATAAAGATCAACCACGCAAAAGAAGATGCAATAAGCAGTATGGTTATACGTCTCATCTGTGGCTATCCTTTCTCCGTCACTATTATCGCAGCGTTTATTGCTATATGACCGACCACACCTATTTGAGTGTCAGAGACTACTATGTCGATTGTCTCGCCTTTATTTACATAAATGGCAGACGAAAAGTCTTGTTCAGGTTCATCTCCGAAACGACCACTCTTATATTCGCCTACACCGGCAAAACCCTCTACGACTGCCTCAGTAACAGATTCATCCTTATACTTGATCTCGACATTAGCGGGTGCACCATGCTTGGATTGTCCTGCGATATTAGCATTGAGACTTATTGTCCCCGAGACTGGAGAGGTCCATCTGAACACCACTTTACAACCAAACAGACCCGGATGCAGGCATATCTGACCAGGCTCCCACACGATGCCGAATTTCTCGACAGTTTTAGCGGATGTGTTTATCGTAACATTGCCCGCAAAGTCTGGATCATCATTCATTGCCCAACCGACTATGCCGTCACCAAGATTAAAGATGCTGTTGTAAGGAGCAAAACAGCCATCTTTGTCCAGATAGCCGTAGGTCCAAACACCATTCGGGTTTTTATCCAACGAAAAATCCGATCTATCGTCCCACGACTGGGTTTGAGCCTGGACAACAATGGTGGTCATTGAGAGAATTACTGCACAGAACAATAGCAGGAGCAATACACAAATAGACCTCATAAAGTAGGACCTCCTATACAATAATCCAACTAGATTCAAGTATATACGGGCAGACCTATTATTACGGCCGAGGTTGTTTACACTACATGCGTATTAGCCACCATATGCTCTATAACCTCTTACAAATTGGAAAATATTAGCATTTATTCTGGTTTATAATGCAATCACTTGTCGAAATATGGGGATTTGATGAAAACATACTAAACTTATTCTAAGAGCCTCTCCGAGTTGTTGTCTTATAATTGTGGAAGGCATTTTCCCAACTGCATTGCCGGTCATCCATATTCCACCACCATAACAAGCCGACTGACGACAAACGACCGTCATCTGCCAATAAATTTAAGGAGGAGAAATTATGCTAAACCCAACCCAGCACCAGAAGATAGCGCGCAAGTGCACTCGTGTCCTTGCCCAGGTGATCGACGATTTCCCGGCCCTGCTTGCCCAGTCAGAGGTGGAGGTCGCCGCCGAGATCGTAGCCGGTATCATCAAGACTCAGATCACTATGCCCGCGCCCCAGGTCGACCCGTCTGAAGCTCTTGCCGAAATTATCAAACGCGCACAAATGGACGATGAGGAGGACTAAAATGGCCACAGGACCCAAAACAGAAGAGGGAAAGAAGCGCAGTTCTCTCAATGCCATGAAACACGGCCTCACAGCCAAGGCTCCGCATGCCCTGGAAAGGCTTGCCGAGGAGCTTTACGTCAACTCCCGCCAGATTCACGAGTGCATGCGGGACCATTATCAGCCGGAGGACGCGCTGGAGGAGGAACTGGTCAAGCGTATAGCCGACTGCCTGTGCAGGTTGGAGCGAGCGCGTGCAATGGAGAACCGTGTAATGTGCCGCCAGATGGACCCCCTTCGCCCGACCACATCGTATGAGCGCATCGCCCGCTATGAACGCTCCATCGATGTCCATTTATATCGTGCAATCGCGGCTCTTGAGAGGAAGAGGTAAACAACACATAAAAAAGCCGCCAAAACGAACTCCCCACGCTCAATTTTTTAGGTTTTACGCTCAGTTCGTTTTGACAAAAGTCTATTCTGCAGCGCTGCGGGGAAAAATCATCCGTTTCTGGAATGCCATATCTTTTGCTTGTCTGAGGGTCTTTTCAGCAAAGCTGCGCCATTCGCTCTTGGGGTAGCGTTCCAGGAATGTATTTATTGTGGCTATTGACGCAGATGGGGCTTGCAATGAGCTGAGCTGCAGGTGCGCAATCTTCAGCAGCGACATCTGAGCTTCGGCGCTCTCCGGCTCCTGATGGGCAATCTCATGAAATGCCGCGACAGCACTTTCATACTGTCCGTTCTCCTCCTGGAAAGATGCCAGCCTGAACCTCCAACCAGCGTCCAGGTGCACCTCCGGCCAATACTGCTTCATCTCCGCGGCCGTCGTGATGGCTTCCTCTTCCTTGCCCTGATGGATATACAGCTCAATAGCGCTTCGATAGTATGGCAGAGACTGTGTTTCCTCATCCATAATCGCCCAGAGCCTGCCGAGCTGGGCATGGGCAAATGCGTTATCCGGGTCATATTTTATCAGGGAGTCATAGTCCTGGGCAGCTTCGAGCATGTTGCCCTGGTCGTAATCCTGTTTTCCTTTCTTGGTCAGATACTCTCTTTCGCCCTGCAGAGCCATATTGGCGATCATGGCGGTCACTATGCCGAATGTGAAACCGCCAAGGTGACTCCAATATGCCACATATTTTAGCCGAAGGCCGAATAGATCATCACGATACAGCGCCACAAGCCCCAGCCCGAGCTGAATAACCAGCCAGCACATGATCAGAAACAGCGCCGATACCTCTATGCCATCAAGTTTGAAGATTCGCCTGTGGAACCTGACCGCATACAGGCCCATCACGCCTGCAATCGCTCCCGATGCGCCGACCACTGCTCTGCTTGCGTAATATGGGTCCAAAGACGCCAGCACAATCGCTATATGCAGGATGGACGACGCAAGGCAAGCCCCGATGTAAAACAGCACAAACTCCAGCTTGCCGATGGCACGCTCTATATCCGCCCCGAATATGTAGAGCAGAGCCATATTGATGATGAGGTGGATGGGACCATCATGCAGAAAGCAGGACGTAATCAGCCTGCCCACTCTGAACGTATTGGGGATAAGGCCGAAGTCACGCGCAGCATTGTCGAAGTCGCGGCTGAATATGATGGCCAGTATCACGTTGACC
Source organism: bacterium (assembly GCA_021371935.1). NCBI lineage: Bacteria > bacterium. The sequence goes on along the minus strand of JAJFVF010000009.1, from coordinate 147,448 downwards.
GCGATAATAGTAACCACCGCATACGGAAACTCAGGCTTCTTTGATTTGGCTTCTTGGATCATCTCGTTCCGCAATTTCAGGCTGACTAAAAATTATTATACACCCGTCCTGCGCCGCAATAAAGCGTGCCATCACCCTATGGGATAATTATTGCCGGATCTGTAGTCGCCATGCGATGCATCCGCATATTCGGCCTCCAGAGCCTTTGTCACAGATGTCCAGCTCATCTGCACGCACTCACGACCCACGACTATCATAATATCGCCTCTGTGGAATGAGTCTACTCCCCTGATCTCACGGTACAGCCCAAGCGCCCGCGCCATATGTTCCAGGGATTCTTTGTCCTCGCCGCGCGCATGTGCCAGGGCCGCCTTCAGCCGTTCCACATAAAACTCGCCCAGTCTGCCCATACAAAATGCATCTCTGGTCAGACCGGGAAGCTCTTTTTCGCCGGAATTGTTGCGCATCCCCTTCTCGCCGGATGCAACAGCCTGTTCGGAGAGATCGGCCAACTCCTCGATCAGCTCATCAGGACCATAGGCGTTCTCCGGTGTGCCGGAACCCACATACTCCGCCGGATGGACTACTTTATCGCCCGTCACCTCTGTCCACCAGCGCCTGCCGGAGAAGGCAGGATCATCATCGATATGGAGTATATCCTCGATTGAAAGCAGATGGGGCTTGTTCGTATCGTGATCGAACATACAGCAGAATTGAGGCCGCCATGCGTCAGTCTTATCGCCAGCGATATACAGGCTCAAAAGCTCGAGTATGCGCGAGCCTGCCTGGAACCCGTCAATAATACGCTTGTTCCTCAGGAGCCATTTGGGCTGTCCTTCACGGAGCAGCTGCGATACACTGCTGCCCGCCCATACGCTGTACCAGACGAAATCGCGTTGGAACTGGTATTTGAAGTATGCGTCCGATGTGCGCGGCCAGTCACTGACCGAAAGCGGCATGACCGAAAGCCCGCCGCAGCCGATCTGGTTCAAATTGGAGAGCACACCCTCGACAGTGTCGAATGAGAAACTTGTCCACGGCTCGAAGTTGGACATGTGAAACTCGGCAATGGTATTTTCTGACCCTGCAGCCTCGATCCATCGTACGAACGAGGTGTCGGGATCAGCATCGACCAGGTGATCCGCCGTATATTTGACCGAATAGCGGATTGGCCTATCTGCCCGGCGTGATATTTTGTCGAGGATGGCATCAGGCGCAGCTTGATCGACACACACATAGAGCGGGGCGTCGGGTCTGATCGCATCTATTGCATCGACAACTGTCTGCTGCACGAACCCAGCATCCGCTCTGTCCACTGACACAAACAGCCCTGAAAGCTCCGGGTAATTTTCCAGCAGAGTGCGGACACACATATGAGTGTACTCTGTCGCGACATCAGGCAGTTGTTTGGTATCCGGCTCCAGCTTATGCATGCTTGTGAAGCTGTCCGGCAAACAGCCTGGAGAGAAGAACAAGTGAGGAGCGATGTCATAATCCAGGGCATTTTCAAATATCCAGTGGTGCATGTTCTGATATCGAGAAAGCCCAGTCTCATCGATTACCGCGGACTCGGGGTATTGTGCAGAAAGGTCTATCATGAATGGAAATGGGTGAGTGTTTGCCAGTATCAAAGAGTCAAAACCGCACTCGGCCATAGTGCGAAGCATTCTCTGCCAGACGCTCTTATCGAAGAACCACTTGTTGTCCTGATATGCCGCCGGCTCACAATAGGCATTGTACTTAATGCACGATACCGGATCCCATGTCCAAAACGCTCGAAGCATGCAATCTCCTTAATAATCAATATCAATTACTAGATACTAAATCAATGGCGCTGACTTCCGGTCGACAGCAGAACCTCACTTGCGGCGCCACCGATTCCATTCCCAGCCCACGATTCACGTATAGTGTGCTTCTACCTCTCCTATATAGACCGGCCTGGTATCTGCCTATCATATTACGATCTGGCAAAATTGCTCCAAATATGGGCAGCCTGACCTGACCACCGTGAGTGTGACCTGAGAGCATCATATCGATGCCCTTTTTTGACGCCTGATTAAAGGTATCGGGCTTGTGGCAGAGCAGAACTTTATAGAGCGGCTCGACATTCGGCGGCACATAGACCGCAGACACCGGCATAGACCACCATAAGTGTCCTAATGCAACCTTGCCGCCCTTTCGGATTGGAATGATATCCCATCCGGTAATTGACTTCACCCCACCGTCTTCAAGGGCTTGGATATGCTTGTAATTGTCCCAATTTCCCTCAACGGCATATGTGGGAGCAATCTTTGAAAGCTGCCTGCCGATACGTGTAAGCCCGGCAAAACCGGCAGGGTCTTTTATGTTAAGATAATCGCCCGTCATCACTATTATGTCGGGCTTGCAGCCTGCCGTCAAGCGTATCATCTCGCGTTCACGCTTGCCTATGCAGCACATGTGCAGGTCTGACAACTGAACGATTCGCAGCCTTGCCCCTGATGGAAGTTTTCTTGTTTGAATGGTGTGATGGGTTACCTGAACCCGGTTCGGCTCTATGCGAAATGCGTCTACTGCACAAAAGACGACCGCCAGAGCTGCGATGAGCCATAATATTCTGGCAAAACGGTTGACTTTGCGCCTGAGAATTACAAGGCAGATGGTTCGCAAATTCTCGTATGCAATTATCCAAACCACGCCAAAGAGAATGATTGCCATGGCGATTCTTGCATTTACAGATGTATCCAATAATATTCTCCTCCGAATTATCTACTTAAATCATTAGCTTGGTTGTTCCCAACGAAGGAGATTGAGTTTTGGTATATAAGTGTTGCATGACTCTCATGAAATTAGAAAATGGAGAATGCAGCAATGGCAGACAAACTCAAAATTGGCGTAATGACATCCCTGCGCCCGGATGTGGACGCCGAACTTAAAACAGTCAAGAACTTTGGACTCCAAAGCACTCAAATGGCGTGTTGGGACCCGGAAAAGTATACCACAGATAATGCAAAAGCAGTCGATCAGGCACGAAAAGAGTATGGCGTCGAGATATCAACGCTGTGGACGGGCTATTCGGGTCCCGCACATTGGAATTTCACCGAGGGGCCATCAACCATCGGCCTTACACCGCCGGAATATCGTGACCAGCGTGTCTTGGACCTGATCGCGGGCGCTGAATTTGCAGCCGGACTCGGCATTGCGTCAATAACCACACACGCAGGCTTTATACCTGAAAACCCCAAAGACGCGCTATATGAGGGAACGGTCGAGGCGTTGACAAAGGTCGCACGCAGATGTAAAGAACTCGGAATCGGGTTTTATTTCGAGACTGGCCAGGAAACACCGATCACATTGCTGCGCGTGATGAAGGATATCGGGACCGGCAACGTCGGGGTGAACCTCGACCCGGCCAACTTGCTGCTGTACGGAAAGGCCAACCCTGTTGATGCGCTGGATATCATCGGAACCTACGTGAAGGGTGTTCATGCCAAAGACGGTGAATATCCGACCGAACCCGACAGCCTGGGCATGGAAAAAGCTCTCGGCGAGGGACGGGTCAACTTCCCTGTCCTGATTCCTAAGCTGAAATCGCTGGGATACACAGGTCCTATCACAATCGAGCGCGAGATCACCGGTGATAAGCAGATTGAAGATATCAAGAAGGCTATTGCTATTCTTGAGCCGTTGTGCTAAAAATAAAGATCGTCCGGTGCAGGAATGCCCCGGACGATCATTGGCTCTTTTATATGCAATTTGCGCATACGCTTCTCAAAACTTATTGACACAAAGCGCCTTGATGGCTATGATTCTCATGACGCAACTGGCGAACATGGCGGATATAACCGCAAGGGAGCGTCAGAACATTCATGCCGATCGCCTGGGCATATCACCCAGTCGTATATTTTGGCCGGGCTTACGCGGAGGTGCATGAATGAATCAAAACAATATTCCTCTCAGATATGGCATTAACCCAAACCAGAAACCATCTCAACTTATCTTTACCAAAAGCAGCCCAGCAATCGACATCATTAACGGTGAGCCAGGTTATATCAATATCCTTGATGCGCTCAATGGGTGGCAATTAGTACGTGAACTCAAGACTGCCCTAAACATGCCTGCAGCAGCTTCGTTTAAGCACGTGAGCCCTGCAGGCGCGGCTGTTGCAATCCCATTGAGTGATGCGTTACGGAAAACCTATTTCGTAGACGACATGGGCGAACTGTCTCCTCTAGCCACAGCTTATGCTCGCGCAAGAGGCGCAGACAGAGTTTCATCATTCGGCGACTTTGTTGCCTTGAGCGATATATGCGATGTATCGACTGCAAAATTGATCGGGCGCGAAGTATCCAATGGCATTATTGCTCCAGGTTATGATAATGAGGCGCTTCCTATTCTCAAAAAGAAGCTCGGCGGATCATACCTGATACTGCAAATCGACCCAAATTATGAACCGCCGGCAATGGAAAGGCGAGAGATATTCGGGGTCGTTCTTGAACAGAAGCGCAACGAAATCAGTATCAATCAGTCCGCTTTGGCAAACGTAGTCACAAGGCAAAAAGATATTACTGCGGAAGCTGCCAGAGACCTTATTGTCGCGCTAATTACTCTCAAATATACTCAGTCTAATTCCGTCTGCTACGCAAAAGATGGCCAGACAATCGGCGTTGGCGCAGGACAACAGTCAAGGGTACACTGCACGCGTCTTGCAGGCGGCAAGGCTGATATGTGGTGGCTGAGGCAGCACCCGAGAGTGCTGGGATTGCAATTTGCTGAAGGGTTGTCACGGGCGGAAAAGAATAATGTGATCGATCTGTTCCTCTCTGAAGATATAACTCTGCCCGAAGAAGAGTTATTAAAAGCCGGTTTGCAAGAAGATACCGCAAGGCTCAGCAAAAGCGATAAAATCGATTGGTTGGACGGACTAACTGATGTCTCGTTGGGCTCGGATGCATACTTTCCGTTCCGAGACAGCATAGACCGTGCCGCCCGTAGCGGCGTGAAATATATTGCTCAGCCGGGCGGATCGAACAGGGATGATGATGTGATTGCGGCTGCTGACGATTATGAGATGGCTATGGTCTTTAACGGGATTAGGCTGTTTCATCACTGATCCAATCATAGCCGTAGTAGAAAGCTTCAGAAAGATAAGTCCGGGGCATTCCTGCCCCGGACGATCTTTAACTGCATGCTTAACTAACCCGGATTATGCGCTTACTTCATAATTCGGGTCTCAGAGAGCATTATTCACGTTTCTCGTGAATAATGCGGGCTAACTCAGTGATTAAGCTCGCTTTGCCTTCCACTGAGAATATATGCCCTCGAAGTCGGCTATTAGCCGCTCCATCACATTCATGCCTCCGCGCCAGAACTCAGGGCTCTTGATGTCGATATCGACTCGTCCCAGCAGTTCCTCCGGTGAACATGAACCGCCTGCCTCAAGCAGAGAGATGAACTTGGGAACAAATGACTCACCCTGCTCGCGATACATGGAATAGAGCGCAAGCACCAGCAGTTCGCCGAAGGAATAGGCGTAGACATAAAACGGTGAACCTATGAAGTGGTTCACATACATCCACCAGATTTTGTGCTCCTCGCCCATCTCTACCGAATCCAAAAACATAGCCTGGATATTTCGCTGCCACATATCGCTGATCTCGTCCGTGGTCAGCTCGCCCATCTCTCGGCGCGATTTGTGAAGCTCCTGCTCGAACCGATACATGGCTGCCTGGCGGAAGATTGTCGCAAAGTTGCCCTCTATCTTCTCGGCATATAAAGCGAGTTTGTCCTCAAGATCGGCCTTGGAGACTATGCTTTCAAACACCAGCATCTCGCCGAATGTGCTTGCAAGCTCAGCCACCGGCAGCACGCTGTGCATATTCAAATAACCCAGTGGACGAGCCAGATATGCATGAACGCCATGACCCAGTTCATGACCCAGGGTCATAATATCGTCCTGACGGTTGAGATAGCTCAGCAGCACATATGGATGCAGGTCGGCAGTGACATAAGAACAAAACGCCCCACCCCGCTTGCCTTTGCGCGGCTCGGCGTCTATCCAGTTGTTATCAAAGAATTTCTCTGCCGTCTCCGCCATAGTCTGCGAGAACCTGCCAAAGGAGGTGAGCACCGTTTCCTTTGCCTCATCGAAAGAAAATTCTTTCTTGGACTCAAAGAGGGGCGCGTATCGGTCGTAGTGCATGAGTTTGTCGAGACCCAAAATCTCGCGCTTGGTCCTATAATATCTGGCGACAAGACCATAGTTGTCGACACAAGTTGAGATCACAGTCTCGACTGTCTGGGCGTCGAGTTCGTTGGACATGTTTCGCGCCTGCTCGGGATATTCGTAGCGGCGGAGGCGGTCGTTGACTGCTTTATCATATACCAGTGTGTTGAATATGAACGTCAGAAGATGGCCATTGGCGGTCAGACCCTCCGATAGAGATGCTGCAGCGGCTTTGCGAGTTTCACGGTTCGGGTCGCGCAAAAGGGCAAGGACTTCTGGTTCGGTCATTGTCTTCTCCTCACCGTTGACCGTGACCTTGAACGCTATGTCCGAAACCATCTCCTCGAAGAGACGCTCGAAGGCACGGCCACCGGTGTTGGCCTTCTCTTCAAGAATCTTCTCCTCAGGCTCGGAAAGCCTGTGCTCCCGGAAGAGGCGCATAGCCCATATAAAATGTCGATAGCAAGCCAATATATCATCCTGCATCAGTCGGTCGATTATCTCGGGCTTGGCGGCCATAAGCTCCAGATCGAAGAACAGCAACTCCAGCGCTATCTCGGTCTGGCGCTCCTGGATGTGCTGGAGCAGAGCGCCATGCTCGGGATTGCTCGTGTCGGCCGAAAAGACCAGCGAGGCATAGTTCATCGGCTTGGCCATCTCCTGAACCATGTCCTCGTAATCTTTAATCGACTCGAACAGAATCTTGGCGGTCAGGTCGTCACTGTCTATCTTGCCGCGATAGGTGCCGGCGAACCGCTTCGCGCGGGCAAGAGATTTGTCGAGAGTTTCATCAATTTTGGGATCATCGATCCCCTGATAGAGATCGCGCAAATCCCAGGAAACTTTGGTCATATCAGGCATATCTATCTCCTTGAGGTTAAAACCTATCAATATATGCCACATTATACTAGCCCGTCAAACAGGCAGTCTAGTCAAAAACCGCCCAATAAAGGCTCGGCTGGAGCCTCGCCCTCCCAGCAATCGCATCATGGGAGGAAAATGCTTATTTTGCAATGGATATCAGCGTAACTTCATACACTATATTCTATCCCTAGTCCTGAATGTCAATACCCTGAGCAAGACCCATCAGGTCTCTACCCGAATCCGAACCTGTTGGGCACTTCGGGCACTTGAGGATCCGAATCCACTTTATGATGCAGTCGACCGAGACTATCACGGCAAGAGCCATCATAATTATCGTCAGGCTTCCTTTGACCCCATCGGCCTCGGGTCCGCTCAAAATGTCTATAGAATACTGCACGCCAGAGGTCAGAACCGTAACCGCCATATACGCAAACGGAATGAACGTAGTGAGGGCATATACTCGCTTGGCCGAGCGCTGCAGGATGCATGTGGTGCCGATCGCAAGAGCAATTACACTCAATAGTTGGTTCGCGATGCCGAACATCGGCCAGATGGTGCTGATGGTGCCGCCCTTGAGCAGGTAATACCAGGCGTATGTGACCAGAAAGCTGGTAAAGATTACACCCGGCAGCCATGTCCCTTTGCCGAACGGCTTATATACGGAGCCGAGCATCTCCTGAACAATAAAGCGGGCTACACGTGTGCCGGTATCGATTGTGGTCAATATGAACAGCGCCTCGAACATGATCGCGAAGTGATACCAGTAAGACATCAGGCTCGTCATGCCCGGCAGTTTGGAAAATATACGCGCCATGCCCACAGCAAGAGTGACTGCACCGCCTGTTCGGCCTACAAGGCTCTTCTCACCAACCATTCTTGTGAGTTCGGTCAACTGCACGGTGTGATTGGCAAAATCGGGAAATTTGGCGGCATTAGCGTTGATCGCAAAGTAGTCGCCCTGGAACAGTGTGCATGCGGCAATAAGAGCGAGCAGTCCTACAAACCCTTCAACCAACATACCGCCATAGCCTATGGGCTTGATATCCGCCTCGCTGCTTATCATCTTGGGGGTAGTCCCCGAACCGATCAGAGCATGAAAACCGGATATGGCTCCGCAGGCGATGGTCAGACATACATACGGCCATACAGGACCCGGCACTACCGGACCGCCGCCATGAACGAAATGCGTGGTCGCAGGCATTACGAGTTGGGGATGCACGAAAAAGATTCCTATCGCCAGAAGGGCTATGGTGCCGAGCTTCATATATGTGGACAGATAGTCCCTTGGGCAAAGCAGCATCCATACAGGCAGGACCGCGGCTATAAAGCCATAGGTGGGAAGAGCAATCTTTATGGCGTCGGGAGAAAGTACGAGCCAATGCGCAAAGCTCTTGGGCAGCCATCCGCCGCCGATCACACCTGCGATCAGTAACACGACACCAATGATCGTTGCTTCAGTTACCTTGCCAGGCCTGATCTTATACATCCACTGACCCATCAAAAATGCTATCGGTATGCTGCAAGCAATCGTGAATACACCCCATGAACTCTCCTGAAGAGCATTCACCACCGCTCCCGCCAAACCCGCGAGCGCCACAATGATTATGAACAGTACCGCAAACGCCGTGCACCACCCGGCCACAGGACCCAGGAACTTGTGCGCAATCTTCGAGATCGACTCGCCTTTGTTCCTGACGGATGCATACAGGATGATGTAATCCTGGACTGCGCCTGCGAATACGGAACCGATAAGTATCCAGATCGCTCCCGGCAGATAGCCGTATTGAGCAGCCAAAACAGGACCAATTAGGGGCCCGGCGCCGGCAATCGCAGCAAAGTGATGGCCGAACAGAACGTATTTGTTCGTGGGATGATAGTCCTTGCCGTCCCTGAACTCATAAGCAGGGGTCTTTTTCTTTGCGTCACAGACCGCTACCTTGGCAGCAAGAAATGCCCCGTAATAGCGATAGGCAAGCGCAAACACGCACATGGCGATGATAAGGAGAGTAAGTGCATTCATGATACCACCCGGTAATATAGTAGAGGTTTATTTGACACAATTATCTCGCCGGATTGCTAATGTGTCAACCATACGCATAGGAGAGTGCCGACGTAACCTAATTATCAGTTGGAATAGAGAATACAAAATGAGCAGGTGGCATGGTCAGGATACCACCTGCTTGGGGCAATAGAGGACGGCTATCTTGCCAGGTCGGCACCGTCCCGTAGGCAAGGCCTTTATACCCGCCCGCTTTACATGCCAAACACACATTTGATCGAATCAGTCCTCTGCTTCGGCACGCTCAGCTCGAGGCTCCTCGATGAAAATATACTCCTCAGAATTACAGTCGAACTCCTCTTCGCACACTGCGCTGCAAAAGTAATATATTTCTCCTTCATACTCGCTCTTGTATGGAGTATCAGCAGATACATACTGTCCGCATACCGGGTCTTTGGGCATGACGAGCGCCTCCTTTGGCCTGAGATATCGGGAATATAATACCTGGACAGGAGAGAACATAAACACGAAGTTTGCCGGTTATTACTTGATTTGAGGGTTCCACCAAATACCGGTGAAGGACGCCTCAATCTGATCGGAGGTTGAATTTGCCCCCAGCGCTTCCAATGCTCGGCGGGTTATGTCGCCCATGAACGCAATCTGTGTGGAAGACTGCCCGCCAGGACTGATGACACAGCGCGCGGTGACCGTCTTGACCTCCGCATTGGCTGCAAATGCAGCTCGTGCAATGGCTGCGGACGTGATCATAATGGAGCCTTTGTTTGCCGAGGCGGCGGGAATGGTATACGTAACGATCACGATGGACTGGCGTGGATCGGCAATGACATCATCTACCTTGGCAGAACCTATGCTATCTGCCGCGGACACATCATGATTGATCTTTACCTCGGCTGGAGTCCTGGTTGAACCGGCAGATGAACCGGACAAAGAGCCCGATGAGGAACGTGCTGATTTGGTGGTCATGGCCTTTGCCGGTGTGCGGATGGGCGGATTTGTTTGGTCTATGTCTTGGGCAGCCGTTTGGGCATTTGGATCGATGCTTGACTGTGAGCCATAATTATCAGTCTTGTGTCTGCCGGTGATAATCAAGGCAAGTATCAGCACGATAATAAAAACAGCCGCCATACCTATTGCCCAGATGCGAGTTCGATTCTCAAACGTCCTGAGGCGATCCTGCGACCCACTTGCCTTGCCGCCCTGAGCAATCAAATCCTTCACCTGCTTGAGCCGCGCGCGATCATAAGCGCTGTTGGGGTTCATCTCGAGAGCCATCTGGAACCATATCACCGCATCATCAAGCATGCCCCGCTCCTGGTATATCACACCCAGAAGCGATGCAATGTCCGCATTGTTCTGATCGATGCGCAGAGCTTCGGTGGCATCGGCTACGGCTTCATCCCACTCTTTTCGGATGCGATGAAGATTGGCAGATGTGAGATACGCGCCCACTTCGAGCTTGGGCATCCGGCTCGTCCCATCTGTTGAAGTCAGGTCTTTTCCGCACTTCGGGCAAAAGTGTGTGCCTTCGTCCAGGATTATGTTACAGTCTTCGCACTTTAGCATTTTTCCGCCGACTTTACGGTCTGAGAAAGCAGCATGGCTATAGTCATCGGACCGACACCGCCGGGGACCGGCGTGATATAACTCGCCCTCTTCGCCGCTTCATCGAATTCTACGTCTCCGACGTCGTGGGAAGTGCCCTCGACCTTGTTATAACCCGCATCGACCACTACCGCACCTTCTTTGATCCAACTGCCCTTAATAAACTCAGGCTTGCCTATCGCAGCAACCAAGATATCAGCCCTGCCGACTACATCCGCAAGGTTCTGCGTCCGGGAGTGGCAGATTGTCACCGTAGCATGCCTCTCAATCAGGGCTAATGCAACCGGCTTGCCGAGTATAATACTTCGTCCCACGACAACAGCTTCCTTGCCCTTGATCTCAATGCCATATCGCTCGAGCAGTGTGACGATTCCCAAAGGAGTGCATGACACAAAGTCGGCAGTGCCCAGAACCAGTCTACCGAGGCTCAACGCGCTGATCCCGTCCACATCCTTATCAACCGATACAGTCGCAAGAATGTCCAACTCATCAAGATGGGACGGGACAGGGTGTTGAACCATGATCCCGTGCACGGAAGGATCATCATTTAGTTTTTTTATGATGTCTTTTACCTGCTGCTGAGTGCTCTCGGCGGGAAGCTCGATCAGGTCTGAAATCATGCCTGTGGCCTCGCATGCTTTCTTCTTCATGCGGGTGTATGTGACCGAAGCAGGGTCATTGCCGACAAGGATCACAGACAGCCTGGGAGTGATGTCCTTTTCGCTCTTGAGCTTCTCGACACGCCCGGCAAGCTCTGTGCGAATCTCTTTTGCAGTTGCGCTGCCGTCAAGAATCTTAGCCAATCTCTTCCTCCCCGGCGGCCTTCTCTTTCAGATACGCCGCCAATACGCCGTTTACGAACTTGCCCGACTCAGCCGTAGAGAACTTCTTTGCCATCTCTACTGCCTCATCCACCGCCACAATCGGAGGAACCGAATCTACATGGTCTATCTCAAAAATTGCCATGCGAAGTATGTTGCGGTCCACAGCAGGCTGACGGTCCACCGGCCAGTCCTGTGCCAATCTTGAGATATGCGAGTCTAGCTCAGCCTGGTGCTCATAGACACCCCTGGCAAGCAGGTCGGCATATGCTCGCACATCATCCGCTTTCTCGGCATTCTTCGCCCTGAGTCCGGTCAGGTCAACAAACTCCTTGGCTGTCTCAAGTGCCTCATCAAATGGCACACCGCAGGAACCGGCTTGATATAAAATATTAAGGGCGAGTTCCCTCGCCGCTCGTCTGGTCTTTTTCATAATTATAGAATGTCATTCACTCCCTTTGATAGCTGAAAGACTAAGGCTCCTGTAATTTCTGAACAAGATCTTCTGCATCACTCCGAGAATAAGTTCTGCTATAGTCGATGATATAGAGCTTGCAAGATCGACATAGGAATGAACGATAATATTCCGCGTTGGACGGTAAAAATTTCTTGAGTCCCGCTTTAGAAATATCCTCATCAAGAAAGATGTAATGCTCAAACTTTTCTGGCGCAACGAATGAAAGACCAGCGGCTTTCGCTGCGAAGCCTTGTTCTAAAGAGCATTTGCACTGAGGACAACTTTTGATACAGGAATAATTCATATCAAGCCTCCGTGTTTACCTATGCTACATTCATCCTTCTCGGAATGAAGCTAGTCGAAAGCTCTCCTTTTCGGAAATATGCGTTGGACAGAATCTCCATCTGATACGAAATGTTGGTCTTGACCCCCTCTATCTCATATTCAGACAGGCAGCGCATCATTCGCGCTATGGCTTCATCGCGATCCTTGCCCCAGACTATCAGCTTGGCAAGCATGGCGTCATAATACGGCGGAATCTCGTAGCCGCCGTATATATGTGTATCGACCCGCACACCGATGCCTCCAGGCACCGCGAGGTGGCGGATCGTGCCCACAGACGGAGCGAAGTTGTTTGACGGGTCCTCGGCAATGATGCGGCATTCGATGGAGTGGCCGTTGATCTTGATATCCTTCTGGCTTACATCGAGCTTTTCGCCGGAAGCAACCCTGATCTGCTCCTTGACGATGTCCATACCAGTCACAAACTCAGTCACCGGATGCTCGACCTGAACACGGGTGTTCATCTCCATGAAATAGAAATCGCCGTTCTTGTCCAGCAGGAACTCGACCGTGCCCGCATTTGCATAACCAACAGCCTTGGCCAGTTTGACAGCCGCATCGCCCATCTTGCTGCGGATTGCAGGGGTCACCGCCACCGAAGGCGCCTCCTCAAGGAGCTTCTGATTCCGGCGCTGAATGGAACACTCGCGCTCGCCGAGATAGACATAATGACCGTGTTCGTCACCTATGATCTGAATCTCGACATGGCGCGGGTCCTCGATCTCTTTCTCGATATACATCTCGCCGTTGCCGAATGCCGACTCGGCCTCAGCAATCGCCACTCTGAGCTGGCTTGCGAGTTCGTCCTCACTGTGGACCACGCGGATCCCACGTCCGCCGCCGCCCGCGGTAGCCTTGAGCCTGACCGGATAACCCATCTTACGGGCAGTCTTGAATGCGTCCTGCTCGCTCTGAATGGTGCCTTTGCTGCCCGGAATGACCGGGACTCCGGCCTTGGCCGCAGTCTCCTTGGCGCGGGCTTTGTCACCCATAAGCTCGATAGCGCTCGCTTTCGGACCTATGAACTTGAGATTGCACGCCTCGCATGCCTCGGCGAAACTCGCCTGCTCGGAAAAATAAGCGTAACCAGGATGGATCGCCTCCGCACCGGTTATGGTCGCAGCAGAGATGATGTTGGGCATGTTCAGATAGCTCTCTTTGTTGGCTGGTGGACCAACACAGATCGCTTCATCCGCCATGCGAACATGCAGCGAGTCTTTGTCTGCCTCGGAGTAGATGGCGACAGTGGCAATCTTCATCTCTTTGCACGCCCGTATTATTCTTATGGCTATCTCGCCGCGGTTGGCGATTAATATCTTCTTAAACAAGCTAACCCCCCTCGGGAATTATAAATTCTGAATTGCTGGTGCGTTCAAATATCAAATATAAAATACACAATCAAAAATTAGCATGCGCCGGATAGGGACAGTGAACAGCGCCGGTCGCAGGGTCATAGACATATGCCTGATTGCTGACCGGACACCTGAGATAGCCCGCCCCAAGACCCAACTCATTCAGAGACTTCGGGTTACCCTCGGTCGTGCTTACCGCCTTTTGGTTTTCAATGGCCGTCCTGACCTGGTTTAAGCGCTGGCGGCAGTCTTCACCCTTGGCAGTGTCAAGCGCTTTGCCATATACCGTCTGCTTATTACTGCTCTTATCCAGCAGCGGGCTGTCTTTCTTGACAGTGGACATATTGTCGCCCGTAAACATCATTGCAGCCACAACGCAAATTATAGCCACGGCCGCAAGCATACCTATGAGAGTCCAGTTCCCGCGATTGTTGATCTTCATTTCCTTGATCCTTAGTTTGTGCCCTTACCCCAACATTCTCCTCCAGGAGAAGTAGCAAGTCTAGTATTTTGCAACAAGAACAATAATCAATACAAAATACTCAATACTAAATTAGCTACGCTGCTTCTACTTTGCAAAGCGGCTGGCCGTATTCGACGGGTGTGCCTTCCTCGACCATGACCTCAACTACCGTGCCGGAGATATCCGAGACCACGTCATTAAGCAGTTTCATGGACTCTATCGCACCAACTACCTGGCCCGACTCGACTTTCGAGCCGGTCTTGGTGATTCCGTCGACGCTGTGAAATATCCCGACCATTGGCGCGAGTATATATGAAGCGCTATCCGGTTCCGGTGTCACAGTCTGCGAATGAGCCGCTTTGGGCATCTTTTTCCGAGATGCGGCAGGTTTGGCAGCACTGCCCTTGACGATGTGTACGCTGAAAGCGCCCTTGCGCACCGACAGCTCCTGTGTGCGCGAACTCTCCAGCACTTTTATGAGTTCTTCGATCTTTTTTACATCCATAATAATTAGACCTGCAAATCAAAAATCAGATATTCAAGAGTCCGCAGCGTATAGCTGATGAGGATTATAGTCAGCCAGACCACTGCTATATTGGTCAGCACATGACTGTCGGATGCATATGACGCGCTTGCAACTGATTTATATGAAAGAAAACCAATGAACTGATCGGTCTTCTCCAATGCAACCGACACATAGCGTGCTATATGGCCGTATAACAGATAGACAGCAAATATCATGGCAGGAAAGACCATCGGGCTCAGCAGGCGATATTTCTGCCTCTGATGCTCGGCATAAATCCCGCACCTACGGCACCTGATCCGCTTGACTTTTGCGCTCACCTTGGGCTGCTTACTCTGCCCGTCAATACCCAGACTGTGCAGTATGCCTTCGTAACTCTCGTTGCCGTCGCCCTGACTGGCCATTGCCATCAGGATTGTGTGCTCGTCGCAATAACAGCCGACCTTAATCCGCCAACATGGCCGCTTCTTCTTAAAGGCTGGACATACCCGCCTCACAAAATCACGGCAATAGGCCATGTCCCAGCAGTTGCCGTATATCTTCGGCTTCTTTTTCTTCTCGCGCTCTCTCTCATCTCCCCAGCGCGATTCCAATACACGCCTGACGGATATGCCGCGCCAGATGCGCAGTATGCCGTCTCTGACTACAAGCACCAGCCCAGGCAACACACATATTGCGCCGACAATGCAGAACTCGTTTACAATCGCAAGGGCCAACGACGCAGCACGCGCATTTTGCACATGAACAAAACGAGCAAGAGCCTCGGGTGTGCCGAAATACAGCAACAGACCCAGCACAGAGAGTGTCTGACCGACTATCTCATCATAAAACAGACGGATCATCACCGAGGCAACTATCGCAATACTCGCGATTGTGAGTCCCTTGCATGCCATGACCGCACTGTTTATCAGATAATCGCTGTCTGCCGCAGAAAGCTTGTCCATATGGGCAAAACGCGGACCGAATATTACCCACAGCAGATAAGCGACAGCCACTGTCGCAACCGGTATTCCCAGCTTCAAACCCAAAGAACTGATATTGTCCAGAAAAGCAACTATCCAGCTCTTGGTGTGTGATTTAAGTGCCAATTGCAGAGCCTCCTTCGGCCAGGAAACTTGACGACACTACAATAATACGCTGCCCTAGTCTTTGACTCGCTCAAGATAGTCGTTTGTGCGAGTGTCGACCTTTATCTTGTCGCCGATGTTGATAAAGAACGGAACTTGCACGACTGCGCCTGACTCGATGGTGGCGGGCTTGCTGCCGCCCGAAGCTGTGTTGCCCTTCTCACCAGGCTCGGTCTCGATTATTTCCGCCTCTATAGTAAAGGGAAGTTCGACATTGATCAGTTCACCCTGATGCGAGAGTGCAGTGACTTCAAGACCCTCTTTGAGATATTTCACGCCGTCGCCTATCTTCTCCTTGGGCACGGGGCTTATCTCATATGATTCGGTGTCCATAAAAAAATATTCGCCGTCCTGCTCATAGCTGAACTGCATTGGATAGCGCTCCAAGATCGCCTGATCCATCTTTTCACCGGCACGCCAGGTCTTCTCGATCACGGCACCTGTGCGCACATTCTTGAGCTTGCTGCGCACAAATGCACCGCCTTTGCCGGGTTTGACATGCTGAAACTCCACAATCGTGAATATGTCATTGTCGAGGATAATCGACAAGCCGTTTCTGAAATCGCTGGTATCCATTTAGGTAGACCGCACCTCCAAACTTATATACACACTCGCTCGAATTATAGCATATGGTGGTATATGGCGGCAAATTAGCGCTCGGAGTGTTGCGATAGAGAAAATTTGACCGGCAACTTACTTTTTCTCTGCAGCAGATTGTGGTGGGATATATTTTTCGTCACCATCGGATGGCCGAAAATCAATCAGTGTCGGTGGAACACGATCGCGCCTCACCCGCTCGATCAGGTCATCCGTAACCTCCACACCAGCATTCTGAGCCAGTTTCCTTGCCTGCACTTCAAACCATATGTCTGTCAGAGAAACCTCACCTTCTTTTATGGTGGCAAATTCCCAGTCAAGCAGTTGCTCAGCCAAATCCAGCCTGTTCGACCTGACAGCGGCTCTTGCACGCAGCAGTCGAATCCGTTCATGCTCCTTTACATCATCCGGCAAATTGACAAGCATACTCTCCAGATCATCCCACCGATCAGCCCCAACCAGAGAATTTCCCAATTCGATGGCAAGTGCTGGAATCTTGGGACCGGCATGCCATGCGGATTCGAGCAGCCCGATAGCCTTCTGAGCCTCGCCACGGCGACCGGCGAGCACAGCCAGATTGCGCAGAGACCATGCATTTTGAGACAGTTTATTGGACTTCTCCCACGCCTGCTCGGCTCCCTGGTCGTCACCGGCCTCCATTTTCATCACTCCCAGGTGATACCACGCAAGCCAGTTGTCAGCATCATCCCTTTCAAGACTGCGTTCAAGAAGTTCGCGCCAGGAGTCCTGAATCATGTAAGAGCCAGGTTCACAGACGGGATCGATTATTGGAAAATGGCCATTCTCCAATAAAGAAAGCCACGGCTCTTGCTCATTCGATATCTCGTCATATGAGAAAGGTGTGGCGCAGGTAATCACACACTCCTGTGAACAGAGAGATGCTCTTCTGCATTCCAGAGCGCCCCAGCCGGAACCTCGGGAGAGAACTTCGTCGGGCGCATGTGAAGCCGTCTCTTTTGCATTAGCATGAAATTCGTCCACCGATTCGCGCGCAAGCATCTCGCCAAGTATACGCTCGGCCTCATTGTACGCATGCTGCCAATCGGTGGAATGCGCCGTGTCGGCGTCCATCTCCATATAGCCTATTGCTTCGGTCCAGCACCACTGCGCTCCGGCGGGCATCGGAACTGTGTGCATCTGTGTGGGGCACAGACCGGCTTGTATCTCCAGATAATGCAGTCCGGGCATGGATAGATACTCGTTCCAGCGTCTGCCTCCCGAACTCATCCCCCAAGCGAACTGTTTCCGGCTCTTGAGCATATCGGTAGAAGTATGCACCATGCCCCTGCCGTCCTTGTCCACCAGAGCAACCCACCGTCTGCAGCCCTCGGGGATTCTGAAAAAAAGATCATAGGACACATTGACGTTGGTCGCGTAGCTTTGGTCCACACCGTCAATGACCGGGCAGTCCCGCATAGTGCAGCCCTTGTAAGCCGTGTCGCCGGGCGACAATACACGACCACCGGGATATTCCGGCGCGCCTATGTTGGTCCACCAATACATCGGCATTGCATGGTCATGCGGGTTTGTCAGATTTATGTGCGCATAGAGAAATCGAGAGTCGTCCGGCAGGTGCAGATCAATATAATACGGGAAACACTTGACGCGCTCCCATGCATAAAGCCTTATTACAGGCTCTCCGTTCGGACCGGTCAGCTTTGCTGCATGAACGGGAGAACTAGTAAGAAATGTGTGACCCAGATGTGATACGTTCCACTCGATGCCGCCCGCGGTCCATGCGTTCCTGATAGCGAGATTGGCGGGCTGGAAGACCGGGTTGTGAAACAAAATTTCTCTTTGAAGCGGCTTGTAGACAATCGAAGCGACCTTGCCTCCGACCTCGGGAAGCACAGTCACCTTCAGATACTCGTTCTCCAAAACCAGTGACGAAAACGATCTCGATATTCGCTGCCTGTTGTAGCCATCTTGCATTTTATATGGCAGCGCCCTGAAACCGTTTTGGCTGCCCATGCCGGGGCGGTCTTCGAGGGGAACATTATTTGCCTCGAAGTCTATCGATATATCCTGAACGGGATTACGAAACACCGGCAGCGGGTTTTCCCTGCCCATATCGGCTGAAGGGATTATATAAGGTTCTACGGCCAAACTGGTCATACAGCCCTCTGCAAAATCAATGCCGCTCCTCCCAGCACACCGGCATTGTCACCGAGTTGGGCTGGAACCACCTCGCATGCTTGAAGCTGTTGATAGAGTGCATTGACTTCCACACTCGTCCTGATCGGATCGAAGAGCAAGTCTCCAGCCTGTGCGACTCCGCCGCCGATCACTACCTTATCGGGATTGAGCATATTGATTGCATTCGCAACACCTATGCCGATGTAATAGCCGGTTTCCTGTAGGGTCTCGACTGAAACGGCATCGCCTTCAGAGGCGGCTTCGGCAATCATTGCGGGAGTGATATATCGCAGATCGTGATTCGACTTTTCCAGCAGGCTCGTGTGCCTGCCCATATGAGCTTTACGCGCCGCGCGGTCGATTATGGCGTCGCGCTGAGCAAGCGATTCCAGACAGCCGTAGCGCCCACAACTGCACCTGGGACCATTCGCTAGCACTATCTGATGGCCCATCTCGGGACCGCTTTCGTTGACGCCTGTCCAAATCTTGCCGTCTATAATAAGGCCGCTGCCGATGCCCGTACCGAGCGTGAACATTACCATGCACTTCGAGCCTTTGCCTGCCCCGAAAACACATTCGCCCAGAGCTGCGACGTTCGCATCATTGCCCAAAAGCACGCTCATGCCGATCTGTTCGACTATCGGAGCCGCCAGTTGGACGCCGTCCCAGCCGAGAAAATTCGGCGACCAGAGCACAAGGCCTTCCTCACTCTTCACCGTGCCCGGAACGCCCATCCCTACTCCCGCAATATCGGAGAACTGCGCGGGTGAGTCCTCCACAGCCTGCCTGATAGCAATCACGATCTGACCGACTGTGGCGTTCAGACCCTCCATCGCCTTAGAGTCCGTCCTGCCCTCGCCGACAATGGCTCCATCGCGGTCCATCACTGCTGCCCGGACATTTGTGCCGCCGAGATCGACACCTATCACATAGTGTGCGTTTGGGTTAAAATCCATATATGATACCTCACGAGTAATGCAATTAAAAATTCAAAGGCAGAAGCTCAGCCCCGAAATATGCTTCATCCTTGATAGTATAGGCTTTCAATCTGAACATGCTGATCGGCTGCCAGCCGAGTGCGGCATTGAAATTCTGGCTGTCATATTCACCCTGAATGAAAAAATTCAACGGCAGATGAGCCTCAAGGCCGAAAAACGGACCCTCAATACCCCCTGCGGCAAGACCCGCCGTTACCGAAAAATCATTAATGATCGGCAATGCCAGCCTTATGGGCAAGTGCTTTGTGGCAACCAAATAGCCGGTGATGCCATCGCCTGACTCGTCGGCTATGTCCTGCACCCCAAATGCCACCGCGGGATTAAATGTCGTCTCGGGAAGGAAGCTCCACTGAGCGCCATACTCGTTGTCTTTCTCGCCACCAGGGTTTTCATGGCGGAGCACGCTGAGTTCTACCTGCATCAGACCCGCGGCAAGCCACATATAACTGCCTTCATCATTGCCGGGACTTACGGCTGCCTCGGCGCGAAACTGACCGGTGGTGAGCGTTTCGCCGCTCGGAACCAGCAATATCCTATTGGCCAGGACAGGACTGCTCAAAATGCAAATCATTAATATTGCGAAAAATATTTTCTTCATAATCTCTTTCTCCCTTGAAAATCTGTAATACAGGGCATATCACAATGCGCCTATACTATATTGACGGCTTAATATACTGAGCATCGCCGCTTGGTTTGCCTACTCTGCAGACATGGGAGTCCATATTGCATTGGAACTCCTGCCGTCGTGCGTCAACTGGGTGAGTTCACCGCTTGTCGGGTCTATCAAAACAATATCCCGTTTCTCGCCGTTGTCACTGACCATGGTCGCCAGAATTGTGCCGTCGTCCGGTGAAAAGGCAGGGCGCTCGAATATCCCATTGGCGATAATTCCTGCCTGACCCGATCTCAAATCTATTTTGAGCAAGCCGCTGGAAGCCGTCTTGGTGGTGGATTTCAATGGAACTATAACCTCGGTTTCGTCGGCGGATATAGCGGGAAAGCCCAACTCCTGTTTTTCCGAACTCCAAACCGTGCCGCCCTGATTACGCTCCAGATCGAATATAAGCAGTATGTTCTTCTTCCCGATTTTCACCGATGCGGTAAGCAACGGCTTTTCGGCTGCCCAGGAATATCCTGTTACCTGACCAGCAGCCAATACCTGGCGCTGCGGGCATACGCCTTTATGTGCGTCCTCACCGGCATGATCGTGATGGGGAACATACACCAGTGTGTCATTGTCCGCGGCATCCTTTGTAACGCCGGCGATGCTCTCGCTGTCGGGTGCCCAGGCATATGAGTAATATGCAGGAATCTCACGGCTCTCCGTTGTGGACGACATTGCGGCATGTATCTCCGCATCGGTCGGCAGCACACACTCGGGTTTGTCACCGTTCAGGTCAGCTGCATATACCCTGCCGCTGGCTATGAATGAGAGCTGCTTGCCGTCGGGGGTATAGCGGGGTTCCTTTTTGGGACCTGTGGCGCTGGTCAACAGATCCAATTCCCCGCCCCTGGCTCCGACACAAACAACCTGCTTCTCATTGCCGACCATGGCGACAAATGCAATTCGATTGCCCGTTGCAGATATGGCCGGATATGAGAGGACTTTCGCGCCATCGGTGAGGGCTTTGCGATTGGAGCCGTCTGTGTCCATCACATATATGTCCGAGCCGTCGCGGCCGGATACAAACACTATCTTGTCCTGCAGGCGCGGACCAGAGAACAGCGTGATCCCGAACCACTGTTCCAGCTTGCCGGATATCCCAGCCATAAATGCGCCCAGGAGAATTATTATAAGGCAGAGTGTGAGAATCCCCTTAAGCTCGGGGTTCTTGATAATTTTCATTGTAACTGTCTACTCGTTTCCATCTACTTCACCGCGCCGGGAAACCGCAGAACCTGCCCTGCCATCTCGCCTGTCATGACGCCATCTTCCACTGCCGGCCTGCCGTTTACGAACACGAACCTTATGCCCCTGGATATCTGATGTGGATTTTCGTATGTGGCCGCATCCGATATCTCATTGGGGTCAAAAACAACCATGTCCGCCCAGTTGCCATCCTTGAGCAGGCCGCGATCCATAAGCCCCATCTTCCTCGCCGGAGCCGAAGTCATCTTTTGCACGGCAGTCTCCAAACCTATTACGCCGCGCTCACGCACATATCGACCCAGTATTCTTGAAAATGTGCCGAACGCCCGTGGGTGAGGCTTACCCTGTGAGAGCCTGCCTGAAATTCTTCGTGCGGACGCATCACTGCCCACCATGGCAAAGCCGGAGCGCATCACCGTTTCAACATCTTCCTCACACTGAGAAAAATGCACCATGGAGACACCCAGATGCTCCTGGGCCAGCAGGTCAAGCACAACTTCTTCAGGCCGCGATCCCCTGCGCATGGCTATGTCTTCTATGCTCATCCCCTCGCATGCGCGGTTGTTCTCACTGCACACACTGCTTATCAATACGTTCTTCCACTCGTCTTTGTTGCACTCGCCACTGGTGTTGCTGCTCAGAAATTCCAGCAGTTCTCTGCGTCTGTTGCGAATGCGATCCAGTAGAGCATCGTCACCACCGTCAAATGCCCACTGCGGGAGCATCGCCGACAGGGACGTGGCCGAAGCTATATACGGATACTGGTCCACGCTGATATCCATCCCGGACTGCCTGCACTCATCTATCATGGCAAGCGTGGTCTTGACCCGCCCCCAATTGGGACGCCCACACGCCTTGTGATGGGATATCTGCACACCGACACCGCTGCCCCTGCCGACTGAAATGGCTTCCTCGACTGCCTCAATCAGGTCGTCGCCCTCATCACGCATGTGAGTCGAGTAAAAACCGCCGAAATCAGCGATGACTTTCGCAAGCTCTGTAAGCTCGGATGTGTCGGCATAGCAGCTCGGAGGATAGATCAGACCGCTGGAAAGGCCGAAAGCGCCCTGCTCCATCGCTGCGCGCAGTAACATGCGCATCCGCTCGATCTCATACGGAGAAGCCTCACGCTCCACCAGACCAACTACCGCAGACCGAAGATTGGCATGACCGGCAAGCGTCGCGAAATTGACAGCAATCGGCCTCTTCTCCAGAGCCGAAAGCATCTCGCCCAGGCTGTGCCAGTCATCCTCGATTCCATTCTTCCTGCGCCAGCTCTCCAACTCGGCGCGCCCGGACTCGTCCAGACATGGAGCAGCCGAAAAACCACAGTTGCCGCACAGCTCGGTCGTGACACCCTGAGTGATTTTACTTTCGGCAAACCCGTCGACAAACAGAATGGAATCCGTATGTGAGTGGATGTCTATGAAACCAGGAGAAACACACAGGCCAGCGGCATCAATCGTACGCGCGGCACTATCGGAAATGTCGCCCATCGCCGCTATCTTGCCATCCTTGACGGCTATATCGGCGGTAAAGCGCTCGCCCCCAGAGCCATCGAGCACGGTGGCGTTTTTTATAAGAAAATCGAACATTTGCTGACTCACGATTATGGATTCCACGAGCCGTACTGCAATTCCTTTGCCTGAGGACTAAAAACCATCGCTGCGGATCTGTATGAGGGAGTTGCGGTAAAATGCCAGGGACTGCTTGTCACCATCGCTTGCTGCTATTCGTGCTGCTTTTGAATATGTCTCAACTACCTTGGCTGCTGCCCACCTGTTTGCGGGAAATAATCTGTATTCGCGTGCGCCATACCATTCAAGATAATCGGGCGATTGAGGCTCGATTACATCCTTGAACGGTCGCGCAGGTGCGCTGATGTGCTGGTCTATGAGCTTTGCACGAAATACCGGAGGCTTGTCCCGCACGATTGCCCACATAAGCACCATGGCTCCGATAATGAGCATTACGCCCGCAATGAGCTTCTTGAATGTGCACAAAAATGACATTGCAAACCGGGAAACAATTACTCCGTCGAGCGCGACAATCGGCGGCGGAGGCTTTATAAAGGTCATATCGTATCGGCACCTGCTGAGAGGATCGGCTAATACGTGATATGCTTCAATTACCTGGCGGGTGACATCCGATGCATTGCAGTCGGCATGGTTGACATCTGGATGGACGTCGAGGAGGCGGGCGCGAAATGCGCGCTTGAGTCCATCATGCGTCACTTGCCGGTTTACTCCAAGCAACTGATAATAATCGGTCTGCATTGAGTCTCTCCCCCAGCCGATACTAACCAGCGTTATTCACGTTCCTAGTGAATAACGCTCTTGGATACCCGGATTATATCCGCGAACTGCTTTACCCGCAAGGGCTATTTTTTACCCTCTGATCGAAAGTACCTTTCGGCAAGAATTATTGCTACATAATCGTCATAGGGACGAGCAGGGGTCTGAAGTGAGATCGGGATCAGCCTGCGCAGCCCACGAGGAGGGTTGTCCTTAAAATATATCTTGCGCGCAAGCTCTGAGGTGAACTTCTCGTCTACCAACTCAACTGGCAGATCACTTACCATATCGACCACGCACACGGCCTGCGATGATGTCGTGCCGTTGCCGATAACTATTAAATCCGGGTGAAAACGCTTCTCCAGATCGGCTACGGACTCGCCCAGCCGGTCAGTCTCAATTACAGCGTGATGGACAACATCGGGCGCTGAACCGTCCTTACAGGCGACAACCGCCGCACCACATTTCATGCTGCCGGGGTCGATTGCAAGGACGGTTTTTACTTCGCCGCTCATAACTCTATAAGCTGACCTTTGTGCGATTTGCCGGGACACTCGTCAAAGCCGTTCGACGCTTTAGCCAGCGCCTGGATGATATCTTTTCTGCTTATTATGCCGACTACCCTGCGGCCTCGCAATATCGGCACCCTGTTTACTGCATGCTCGATCATCTCACGCGCGATATCGCTGACTATCGAGTCCTCCAGGAAAGTCAGGACCCTTTTTGTCATGGCATCCTCGACCAGCCTGGCCTGCGAACGTCGATACGCCTCTTCCACTCCATCGGGATGCGGCGCAAACAGGCTGTTTTTGTGCGCAACGGCATCTGGCAGAGATATCTGGCCTTTGAGCAGCAGATCGCTCTCGGTAATGATCCCTTGAAGATCACCGTCGGCGTCAACTACAGGCAGGCCGCTGATGTTGTTGCAGGCCATCAGACGAAGAGCCTCTTCTATGGAAGAGCCTTTATGAACCGTGACGACATCTCGCGTCATTATATCTTTTGCGGTAAGATTGAGCATTTACTTCTCCGAACATCCTTATTATTACTCGTCAAGTATATCATATCAGAGTATACAGTTCAGTTTTACGAGAGCAAATATGGCTCGGTGGGAACCTCGCCCTCCCGGAAAGCTCATATTGGGAGGGCGAAGCTCCTGCTGAGCCAAAATTTCAGATAACTGAACTCTATCAATCAGAGGTCTATGGGCAGAGGTTTGGGCTTGGCGCATCTGCTCTCCAGCTTGATATGCTTGCCCAACTTGGAGCTGTCATTAAACGCATGCATTATATCCAAAACATGATAGGCCATCTCTCCGCTTGCCCTGTGCGCTTCGCCCGAACGAATTGCCCCGGCCATATCCGCCAGACCGATGCCTCTGCTGTTTTCGGCATAACCATGAGTGAGCGGAACCTCTGTCCAGTCGTCACCGGGTTTGAACAACCTCACAGGACCGCCGAATTTGTTGGGATCGGGCACGCTCAGAGTCCCCTCCGAACCGTATATCTCTATTCGCGGAAGCTCGGCTGCCCAAACGTCAAAGCTGGTCATGATCGTGCCGACTGCGCCGCACTCGAAATCCATAAGCCCCGCGATATGAGTGGGCACATCGACCTTGATCTTGGTGCCTTTTTTCGGCTCGCTTGTGATTGTCCTCTCAGGAAAAGATATCTGCGTCGAGCCCGTCACACGGTCCACACCTCCCAGCATGGCAATCAGAGCGGTGAGATAATACGGTCCCATGTCGAACATAGGTCCGCCACCGGTCTTATAGAAAAACTCCGGGTCGGGATGCCATCTCTCGGGGCCATGAGTCGTCATAAATGCAGTAGCGGCAACGGGAGTACCTATTGCACCGTCATTTATCAGTTTTATACATGTCTGGATTCCTCCGCCCATAAACGTGTCGGGAGCACAACCCACGTGCAGCTCTTTCTCTTTTGCGAGCGCGAGTATTTTTTTGCCATCTTCACGGGTTATCGCCAGAGGCTTTTCGCCATATACAGACTTGCCGGCCTCAAGCGCGGCAACCGCAACATCGGCATGAGCCTTGGGAATCGTCAGGTTGAGTATTATCTCTATCTCAGGATCAGCTAGGATCTGATCGACTGTCATGGCAGTGCAGCCGAACTCCTCAGCCTTTGCCGAAGCTCGCTCTATGGCAAGGTCGGCGCATGCAGCTATATCTATCGCCTCAAGCGCCTTACCGTTGGTAAAGTATATGCCGCTGATATTTCCACAGCCGATGAGGCCGATTTTTGTTGGGTTTTGCATATAAGCTCTATCTCCTATGAAGTCTCGTTCGCTGCCCAAAGCATGCCGCGCTTTTGGATATCTCTTACCTGTGGAAGATCGAAATCGGATGCGATATGCCCGAGTGAACTATAGAAAACTCTACCATCACCATACATCCTCTTCCAGACAACTGGCATTACACATCCCTTGATCCAGGGAACATCACCCTGCTTGCCGGAAAATGTTGTTGTCGCGAGAACTACATTACAAGGATCGACATGCATGTAATACTGCTCTGAATGCATATTGAAGTCGGGAATGCCTGCCGTGACGGGGTCTCGGTGGTTTGTAATATTGACTGTGTAATCTATAGTATTTCCAGGGTGCGCTACCCACTGGCCGCCGACCATGAACTGATAGGCGGCACTGTTCCTGAAAGAATCGCCCATGCCGCCATGCCAGCCTGCAATGCCGACTCCGCTCTTGACTGCACTCAATAGACCAGTTTCCTGCTCACGGGTCAAGGAACCCATGGTCCAAACCGGGACAATCAGGCTGAATGAGCGCAGCTTGTCACTATCCAGAAACGAATCCAATGAATCGGAGACCTCTGCATGCAACCCTTCTGCTTCCATAATGGGTGCAATGACATCCACACACTGTTTCGGCTCATGGCCAGCCCATCCGCCCCATACAAAAAGAACAGATTTCATCACTAAACCCCTCTTGGTATTTGGTCAATAACTAGACTAGCATTCAATGTGATTAATTACAATAGCCGCCGGCATGGTATAATCTTTTGGCTTTTCAAGGAGGTCTGCAGATGACGTTTGGACACAAGGATATAAAGAAAGGTATTTTCAAAGCATATGACATCAGAGGACTTTACCCTCAGGAGATAGATGATGAAGACGCATATCGCATTGCCAGAGCTTTTGTTTCGGCTCTGCGTTGCAAGAGGGTCGTGATAGGCCATGATATGCGTGAGTCTGCCGAAACATTCGAGTCCGCTACAATCAGAGGACTGATCGACCAGGGAGCGGACGTTGTGCCGGTGGGGCTTACTTCCACACCGATGTATTATTTCGCGGTCAATCACCTGAATGCGGACGCGGGAGTTATGTGCACCGCATCGCATAACCCAGCTGAATATAACGGCTATAAAATGACCGGCAAGGGAGCCGTGCCAAGCATAGCAATCATAAGCAATGAAGACCTTTGGAAGCTGGCATGCGAAGGCAACTTTACCGAGCCTGCAAAAAAAGGAACCATCCTTGCCCAGGAAAATGTCCTGAATGAATATACGGAAGCCGTGCTGGAAAACACCGGCATCCGCAGTTTCGGCGACCTCAAACTGGTAATCGACTGCGCAAACGGCATGGGCGGCTATATATTGCCCGAGATCATGAAGAAGGTCGGCAGCGACCCTATTCGACTCTACTGGAGACTGGACGGGAGCTTCCCCAACCATGAAGCTAACCCTCTCAAGACTGAGACGCTGCTTGCGCTGCGCGACCGCGTGGTGGATGAAAAAGCCGACATTGGAATCGCATTTGACGGGGACGGCGACCGCGTGGCGTTTGTTGACGAGAAAGGCCAGATTATATCAGGCGACTTTGTCACAGCGCTTATCGCACGTGAGATGCTTAAGAAAAAGCCCGGCGCAGAGATCTTGTATGACCTCAGGTCGAGTTGGATAGTGCCCGAAGAGATAGAAAAAGCCGGAGGTAAGGCGACCGAGTGCAGAGTCGGCCATGGTCTCATCAAGAAGCAGATGCGCGAAGAGGGCGGATACTTTGCCGGAGAACTGTCAAGCCACTACTATTTCAGCGATTTCTACACCACCGATAACGGTGACCTGGCGATGCTCAATATGCTTAAACTACTGCTGGAAGAGGGCAAGCCGATGTCAGAAATAGTAAGCCCGCTCAGAAAATATTATCACAGCGGAGAGATCAATTCGGAAGTAAAAGACATCCCAGCAGTGCTTGCCAATCTCAAGGCCAAATATGGTCCGGTGGCAAAGCGGGTGACTGAGATCGACGGATATAAAGCCGAGTTTGACGAGTGGTGGTTCAACGTGAGACCATCCAATACCGAACCTCTGATCAGGCTCAACCTGGAAGCCAAGACCAGAGAGCAGATGGAAGAGAAAGTCAAAGAGCTGCTCGGCGAGATCAGAAGCTAAACAATTATACCTACACTTTGGTGCTGCCCATTATGACATGAGCAGCACCAAACTCTGTCCTTATTCTTCAACTACAATAGCGTCCACAGGACAGTCTTCACACGCCTGGCGGCATTTTTCCTCCGCTTCGGGTGGGACAGGATCGGCTATGACATGAGCGACTCCATCATCGCGCATCTCAAAGACCTCAGGACAGGTGTCCGCGCACGATCCGTCTCCAATGCACTCCTCTTCTATCACGCGTGCCTTCATACGCTGAGTCCTCCATCGTTTATTCGACGATATGAATCTTACAGCCGGAATCAGGTATGATTTCGCCAATAATGGCCGCATCCGAAACATCGGCTGCATGCAATGCTCCGAGCATGTCATCAGCCTTATCGGGCGAAACGCTTATCAACAGCCCGCCAGATGTCTGAGGGTCGGCCAGAGTGAGCTGCTTGCGCTCATCAATATTATTACCCCACTCAAGGCAGGAGCAGTGATCCAAAAAGTCGAGGTTTCTATAGGTCCCGCCGGGCACCATATCCTCATCCAGCAGACCCTGGATACCCTCGATCAACGGCATCTTGCTATAATACAGCTTTGCGCCAACACAGCTCGCCTCAGTCATCTCGTGAAGGTGACCCAGTAGGCTGAACCCGGTGACATCAGTACAAGCATGGCAGCCGATGCGCCTGGCGACTTCAGACGCAGGGCCGTTGAACGTGGTCATTACATCTATGCCGCGCGCTATCACCTCGTCCGAGACTGCATTATGCTTGATCGCGGTAGTAATGATCCCAACACCTATCGGCTTGGTCAAGATAAGTTTGTCTCCGGCTTTCGCGCCCTTGTTGGTCATTATCTCATTAGGGTGTATCAGCCCCATAACGCAAAGGCCATACTTCGGCTCGGGGTCATCGACGGAGTGACCACCGACTATACTCACACCCGCCTTTGTCGCCTGGTCAGCACCACCCTTCAAGATAAGCTCCAGCTTGTCCAGAGCGCGTGTGCGGCCGGGATACGCAACAATGTTGAGAGCAACAACTGGCCTGCCGCCCATGGCGTATATATCCGATATGGCATTGGTGGCGGCGATCCTGCCGAACTCATACGGGTCGTCGACAATGGGCGTAAAAAAGTCCAGAGTTAGGACCGCTGCAATATCGTCCGATATCTTATAAACTGCGGCATCGTCCGATGTGCCCACATCCACCAGCACATTCGGATCACTGACCAGCGGCATCTGTTTCAGTATTTGCGACAACTGCAGAGGGGCAAGTTTACACGCGCAGCCCGCTCCATGCGAAAGTGAAGTCAGTTTGAAATCGTCGTCTTGCATCCGAACGCAACCCCTTTCAATATAGTGGCCAGCGAGTTATATATTACTGCAGCCGGAGTATGTTGGCAATGGATTCGGCATGGGTACAGTGTACATTTAGGAATTATATGAACGTTTTTCGGTTGCGCTCGCCGCCAGGCTCTGTTATGCTTGTTTTCAAACCCAGCAGGAGGAATTACTGTGGTTAATGAGTTAAAATGGCATCAGCGGCCGGTCCGCATGATGCGCCTGGATTATTTCGGTGATGATTTGAGCCGGATCAAAAATACAGATCTCGATGCACTGGCTCGCAGCAGGCGGAATGAATGGCATATCAACTGCGAGTGGATTGTCGGCACACCGGGCATGGCTCCCGGTCTCGGATATCAGACAACATTCAATTCTCCCAAGTTTGAAAAATACCCACCACTCGGCGATTTTGACTTTGTCCGAGAGTATCTGCCATTTGCAAAAAAATACGGAATTAACCTGATCGCGTATCTGAATATGCACTGGTTCGCATATGATTTTGCGGATGCTCACCCCGATTGGGAACAGAAAACAGCCGACGGCGCATCATACGGCAGACAGTTTCCTCTATATGGCAGTGGCTCAACTTTCTGCGTAAACGGCGCCTGGAGAGACTGGGCATTTGAGATGATTCGTGAAGCCATGGCTACCGGCATAGATGGCGTCTTCCTCGATGGTCCCATATTTTTCCCCGGATGCTGCTACTGCGAGAGCTGCCGTCGGCAATTCGCATCCGAATACAAGACCGATATTCCAACCCGGGAGGACTGGTCCGACCTGGACTGGATACACTTTGTCGAGTTCCGCTCGCGCTCGCTCGCAAGGTTCCTTGAAGACTGCAGAAAGGCTGTAAGGTCGGTAAACCCGGAAGGAGTCGTCTTTCTGAATGCAGGCTGTTGGCAGGCCGGGACATGGAGGTTCGCGCGCAGCATCGACAGTGTCGGCGACTATGAAGACTTTAATGGCGCTGAGGCATTTTTCCATCCCGGACCTCATGAGCAGATGCTGCTGCCATGGGCGGCTACGGCCAAATATATGACTGCGGGAGATAAACCGGCGGTCGTTTTCAGTCATCACATGCTCGGCTCCTGGCACTATATCCCACTCTCGAAAATTGAAGCCGAACTGGCTATTGCGCAGACCGTTGCATGTGGAGCCAATCCTTGGTTTGCCATCGTCAATTATGCGCTGGAACACAGCCGTGAGGCCGCGATTGAACCGATCAATGAGATGCAGAGTTTTCTTGCCGGGCATGAAGAGCATTACACAAACACGCATTCATGTGCGGATATTGCGCTGCTCAGCTCATCACAGACGAGCACATACTACGTATCCAGGCTCGCCGGGTTCTATGGAGAAGCCGGTTCCGGCAGAGAAGAAAACCTGTTGGTGGATATGGGTTCGGGCGAAGAGAGCGTTGACTGGAATAAGCGAAAGAGCATATGCGAGACGGCACTCGATGGGTCATATCTGGGTTATTTCCTGGCTATGACGAGGTCGCATATTCCATTCGATGTGGTATTGGACAAGGACATCTCGCCTGAGAGGCTCTCGGCATATCGAGTGCTGATCTTGCCCAACTCGGCATGTTTATCGGACGGACAGATAGAGTTCATTAAGCAGTTCGTGCAAAACGGTGGATCGGTCGTGGCAGAGTTCGAGACTGGAGCATACGATGAGACCGGCCAGCCCAGAAAAGCAAACCCTCTGTTCGGTCTATTGGGTGTAGAATGCATCAAAGGCATGATGAAACCGGTATCCATGGAGGAGTATGTCCGCATAAAGCAGACTCATCCAGCCACCGAAAAATTCACGATCAACCAACTGACTGCCAGACCTACATACAGCCTGAAATGCGCAGCATCTAAAGATGCATTTGTGCCGTCCGTGTTCATGAATGAAGTTGGGGCGCTATATACACCTCTCAAGGGAGAATCCGACAACCCTGCGCTTATTGTCGGCTCATATGGCATGGGGCAGACAGTGTATATACCGTCGCTGGTGGGTAACTTCTATAACAAGTTCAAACTGCCGGACTATGAGAATCTGATCGCAGATATTATACGATGGGCGCACGTCGACCCAATGATGATTGAGACGGACTGTCCTTCTACAGTGGAGATCGAGCCGCGCTGGAATGCTCAAAAAGACAAAATTCTCATCCATCTGGTCAACAACACAGGAGATATGCAGAGGCCGATTACACAGATAATCCCAATGTCCGACATATCCATTCGTCTCAGATGCCGGTCCGTCAAGAATGCAAAGGCACTGCGTGCAGGACTGGACTTGCCCATTACTCGTCATGGCGAATGGGCTGAGTTTACGCTGCCCAAGCTGGGTGTGTATGAACTCATAGCTGTTGAGCTCGATTGAAAAATAACAGGCAGTGGGAGAAGTCCTGCTGCCTGTTGTCCCTTAAAGCGGATATGCCGTTGCCGATAGGCCGTTGTTTATATAGTCTATCCGCACTCTCAGATTCTTTGCCCCGTCAAGGACCGGTAGATCGAACTTATACGGTGCACACTCTCTCGACTGGCTGCACAGCTCCGCTCCATTAAAGGCAAGCACGGTCACCGTCACACATCGCACTCCGGGAATATTGTTGGGCATGCCGACATAAATGTGACCCTTGCTCACCTTGATCTTGGGTGGAGGAGCATTGTCGTATTCACTCGGAAGAGGGTCAAACATACCGGGAGGTGGACCGTTCTTGAGATCGGGATATATGTATGGACCGTAGCCCTTGCCCAAGTGGCCTGTGCCGTAGCCATACATACCCCACTGATCGGACGGAATGTATCGGTGGAAATAATCGGCTCCAATCTCTGCCGGATATCCCACTCCCGAACCAAATCGCTGTGTCTGCCCCCCGCCTGAAAGGGCACCGTCATAAGAGTTGTAACCCAGATTGCCCAGATTGCAATCCTCTGCCATGACCACACCGGCCAGAGCCGGTATGATTATCAATGTGAGAACAGGAAATGCATACTTCATCACCCATGTTCCCCCTTGTAATCGTTATAACATTAATAGTGTTGTACGATTCCCCGGCTTTTACGCCTCTACAGTGCATGGGATAGGGATTAACCGGATTGGCGTTATATTGAAATCAATCACACGGTGCTTTCCTGTTGACCTCTATAGGCATCCGCGACTCGTGCAGCCAGCCACTGCTGGTTGCTTCCTTGGTAATAATCGAACGAATATGCAGTTCAACTGGCGGTGATGCAGGTGGAAGTTTAGACTGCATATTTGCAATCTGCGACGGTTCAATTGAAAACGGCGTACGAACAACCGCTGTCACTACGGTCCGGCACTTCTCCTGATCGATTCTGAGTTCTGCAAGATAGCTCCCACGATGCGACTGAAGTTGCTTGACAAGCGTATTTCGCACGTCTATCTCGAACCGCCGTGAGGTTAGTGACTTTTGGAAGTTCACGACCAGGATTATAATAAGCGCTATCAGTAGAATCAGACTTGGTCCATTTAGAAAAAGAAATACTCGTGGACTGTTTCTCATTGGCCCTGTGATCTTGTGATAGCCATGCAGCCATAGCACGACAGACGATGATACCTGAACGGCAACCATATTTGCAAAAAAGAGAAGGAATGCACCCTGGGCATGCTGAATGTCACCACGGGCAAGCAGAATTCCACTGGCACTCAAGGGCGGCACAAGAGAAGTTGAAACGGCAACACCCACTAGACTTGCACTAATACGTGGAGATAAAGTGGCGTAGGCTCCAGCAGCCCCTCCGGCAAGCGCAATCAAAAGGTCCATAATGTTAGGCTCGGTTCGGCACATCGCAGCACATCCCAACGGTATATCCTGATGAATACTGCCTATGATTACCGAAACTATGAGGACTATTGCAGTTCCGCCCGTTGTAGCCAGAAGTGCTTTAGCCAATAGTTTATTATCGGCGTCTACAAGCGCCAATGCCACTCCCATCAGCGGTCCGAGGAGCAACGCCACTATCATGGCACCGATTACCACGGCAGAGTTATCCAGCAGCAGACCATAGCTTGCAATCACGGCCGAAAGGGCATTCATTGTTACTTGTGACGAACTAAATGTCGCATTCTCCTGAATGCTTTGGCGGATTGCAGCATGGCCTTCACCGTATGCGGGTCTCATCTTTGCCCATTCACTGAATTCTGTCGCTACGAATACTCATTATGAACTTCGTTTGCGATATATACCCAAAATTGGAAAGTCTGACCTGACTACAGTGAATAGTATGTTGGGCGTTAGAGGTTGGGGATACGTTTTACCCGATATACCCATCATCGCGGCGGGCGGCGTATATGCCGATGGCTATCACAATGATGACAATCCCAGCTATCGCAGCGATCAGCCATATCGGCAGATGTTTGTTAGGACTTGGTTGTGCGGACGGCGAATCGCCAAGGCCGATCAATGGCCGCGGATCCACCGTGCCTGTCATTACAGCCTCGCGAAACCACTTGTTGAATTTCTTGTCGCCCGCCTTCTCGATCATAAAATGGAAACTCTGCAGCTTTTGTTTATATGTCTCGTTAAGCTCCACGGTCTTTCCGATCATAACGCCTGTCTGATCCTTTGATGGCTGACCATAGAATTTTCGCGTCTTGTCTGTGGAAAAGTGAACTGCCGCGCCTTCCTGAAACCAGAACGGAAGCGGCTTTGGGCAGGCCAGGCTGATATATGCATGCACAAGCTCGTGGCTGAGCACGTCGTTATATTCCTTGGTTAGATTCGTCTGGATGATTGCAACATACCTGCCTGCTATGGTGACCCCTGACACATTTGGATTGACGAAAGCTTGCGTGAGGACAGGAGGAATTGAGTCGCGCTTGAATGTCTTGACAAGCACTGACTGTGTGGGAGGCGGGATCTTAACGACATCGCGCAGTTTGACCACTGATGGGACTTGGCTGGTTGCCAGATCGATTTGCTGAGCGCCTTTGAAAGCCTCGTCCAAAGCCGCAGGGTCAAAAGACTCAGCAAATACTCCGCACGAAGCCAGGACAACTAATATAAGCAATACTCCAGACGAAGCCAATCTGACCATCATTCACCTTCCAACAGCCATTACGAGCCTGCCTGGTTTTATGTTCCCTGTCTTACCCTTTGGTTCCTGCACCCATTGCATGCTCTATCTTGTCGAGAATATTCAGAGTATACGAGTTCTGAGGCTGCAGTTTTAGCGCCGCCTGCGCTTCCTTGAGAGCCTCATCGTAGTTTTTGCGCGTATAGAGCGCGTATGCCATGTCCATATGCACGACCGGGTTCTGTGCTCCCAGTTCGTCCGCAAACTTGTCTTTATCGGCAGGCACAATCACCAGCGCCCAATGCCCCTTACTCTTCCAGAGAGTCTCGCATTCCGAATAACTCAGCTCAGTGATGTTGTCATAGTATGGATCGATCACTTTGAATTTTGAGCGGGCGTCATCATAACCCGTCAACACACGGTAATGACCAGAGGTATCAGTCCGGCTGTTTTGCTGAAGCACTATTACTGGAGCACCTGCAGCTATCTTGGTCTTGACATCATCTATGCTCGTGTTCCAGGAGTATGCGGAAAACCCTCGTGAACGCGCATACAGAAGCATGTCGGCCCCGTTGGTTGCTCTTGTCGCCGGATCATATGTCTCCTTGCCGACTGTTTCCTGAGTGGTATCGACCCCATAATAGCGCAGCACAGCTGTCAGGCAGGCCGGACCACAATAGTTCGTAAGCTGTTTGAGACGAACGAGTCCATCGATTGAGTGTGCGCTCGGCAACTGCGCTCCTGCAAATGAGCCGGAGATAAACAGACTGAGCGCTAAGAAAATAGATGTGCTTGTGGGCTTGATGTAACGCATTTCAATAGTCCTGTTAAAAACTGCTCAGCGGCATTACTGGCGGATTACAGCAGTGTATGATCTCATTATAGCAGGGACAATTTTGGGCGCAAGCAGAGCGACTTTGGGTTGTTTTGGCATTTTACGAGTAAAATCGACCCGGAGAGAAAATATTTTTTGAGGGATATAATGACGGCGGCTAAATCTGCCTATAATACATGACGGCACAAACCTAGTTCATCTTTTCACCTTCTCTTGGTGGCCCGCTTCAGATGAGGCGGGCTTCGTTTTATCGAATTGACGGCGTCCTCCATTGACTCATAGCAGCAAAGCTCGGTCTCGATGCGTGTGATGTGGAGAACCTTCGTTAGCAGACCATGACAGCCCACAAGCAGCAACCTGCGCCCGAGTGCATCAAGAGCGGTTTTGGTGGAGAGTATCGCGGCGATGCCCGTGGAGTCCGTATATTCCAGCAGGTGAACATCCATTATTACATTTCGCCGCCGGTTGATAAGCGACTGCACATCAGATATGAAACCCGGCACCGAGGAAGCATCCAACTCACCGCACAGGCATACGACCGACAGTTCACACTCGTCGAGGTCGCTTATCAATGTGGTGAAGATGTCATCGTTTCCAGATAGGGACATACATCACATATACCTAACTACAAGATCAACCAAACCTGATTGAATATTGCGATCAGATATGCCAATGAATATATGCTAACTTGTCTATGCGCAAATATATCAAAGCTAAAACTACGATTATCCCCAGAGCTACTATCTGCTCATGGTTTGCGCATACCTGCGACCACTTTGCACGCCTGGATTCGGATTTTGAATAGGGCTTGAACCTTGGAATCCATCTGTGGACTTCACTGCAATAGTGCTGATAGTGTGGCGCAAATATCTCCTGAAGTCTGCGCTCTTCGCGTCTGACCCTGAGATTGCCGTATATGCCATACAATACTATGAACCCAATAACCATGTAAGGATTCCAGGTCATAATAAATATCCCCAACCCTACAAAAAACCTGCCGAAATACATGGGGTTTCTGACATGCGAATAGGGACCGGATATAGTAAACTTGGTATCTTTGTGCAGGTGCGAGGTCGCCCACATCTGAATGAGTTCGCCAAAAATTGCTACTGCCGCGCCATACCAGAACGCCTGCATGTTGTAAATAAATCCGAGAATACCAGCGAACGCTATGGTCATAAGCGGCACCCGCCACCAAGTCATCGTCCGGTGAATCTTATCTTCCAATGTAACGCGCGCTTCTTGCTGCACTGACACTTCATACCTCCTGAGGCTATAGACCAAGGTGAAGTTTAGCATATACGGCAAGGACGGTCAAGATGGCAAAGTATGTGGGAAGAATCAGTCATCTGGAAATTTTGGCTCGGCAGGAGTCTCGCCTTCCCGGCATGCTAAGTCTGCTTCGACACATGCAAAATCGGGTCGGAACTGCCCGTCCCGACCCGGTTATTCTCAAGTCAACTCGACCATTTAGTCCTTTTTGATGTATTTCTTCTTTGTCTTGTTGAAGCCTTGACTGGACTTTTTCTCGTCGTAGAGCCACTGGTCAGACTTACCTCTGGTATGAAATGCATGATACGAACTCAGAATCGACGCCACCAGTAGCCTGGAGCATCGTTTCACTATGTTGACCTCGTTGACCAGGCGAGCAAAGTCCATTCCCTGCTTGCCGAGTATCTCGACGATCACATCATAGATGGGCATGTCGGTGCTCTCGAACCTGGCCTTCAGATCGAGCAGTTCCAGTGAGCGGTTGGTGTCTATGCCCAGCATTGCGTCCGTCTCATCCTGGCGTATGAGCCGGTATTCGCCCGGCTTGGATGTCTTCTCGATAGTAAACACAGCACCGGAGACCTCAGTGATCTCTTTATAGAAATCCTTGAGACCATAGATCAGGCGGGTCGTGTTGTTTATATAGCAGGTCTTACGCTTAGCCTCGTCGATCAGCACGATTGGAATGATCTCGGGTTCAGTGCCGAAGAAGTCCGGGTTGATCTGGCAGAGCGGGAATGCCCCTGCAATCTTGTGATGATATTTGAGCACGCACCGCTGACTGTCGCCGTTGGGTTGATACATAGTGCGAGCTGGGTCCTCATCAGTGACGTCCTCCACCAGAGGATCGTAGATAGCCGATTTCAGGTTGCCGTCAAAGCCATCCTCTTCCAGCATCTGGTCATAGACATCGCCTTCGGGAGTCTCAAACGGTACCGAAGCAGGCACGACTAGTGAGGCCGGGATTTCTTTGACCTCATCAGGAAAGACCTCGACTTTGCCCCAGCGCGTGCCGCCAAGCCACATAACACGCTCTTCATCTTTCAGAGCTTCTTTGAGACTCTCCAAGGCTCCAGCAAATCCGGCTTCTTCCGAACCAATTTCAAGGACAGCGTCAAGCAGTTCCTCGGCTGAAGCGCTTCCCTTATTGATAATCATCGAGATGATTTCTTCTTTGTCAGTATCGGTGACCGTAATCGGACCCTCGGCTTCTTCCTCTTCGGCCTCCATAGGTAGTTCGGCCAGCTCACCGGCTATCTCGACCAGAGTCTTTATAAAGCCCTTCTCAGCCGATGCTGGGTATATTTTCTGATCCGAAAAGACCAGCACCCGATCATCCGCCAGCACCGCGCAATAGAAGTCTACCGGGTCAAAATCCTCACCAAGCTCACGCCATGCAAAAAGCGCCATTATCTTGAATGGAATCGGCTCCTTGCAGTCCTTGGCAAGCGCAGCGGCAGTGTCTGCGACCTTATCGATATCCCATTTCGCCGCAGGGCAAAGCCCGGTATAGTGCTCTACTTGATCCACGGAGAGGAAACTGTCAAAAACTACATCGTCCTCTTCGTCAGACGTCACATTCAACAGCCATGACGCCAAGCCGTATTTGCCGTCACCTGCCGCGAAAAACTTATCCTTGTCCGCAAGTATTCTTGGAAGAGCCTGTTCATAATACTCAGCAGGTCGGCTGTAGACCTGAGCAAGCTCCTGGGCCAAGACCTTCAGGGAGACAGGCACTCCGGCGGACTGCACTATCTCCATCAGTACCCGCTCGAAGGGTCTATGCACGTCGCCGTAACGCGAGGCAGCAGCCCAGCGCCGGTCGACCGTCTCGAACCGGCTGCTTTGAGCCATTACGTCACGCATAAGGCGCATGGTCACGCCTTCGACCTCGACCCCTTTCATAACCTGCCTGAGCTTGGACGCCTGGCTCTTGCCGAGCAGACTGGCGTATGCCTTGTCCGCAAGAAAACGCCTGGCGTTCTCACGCGCAATATCCGCTTTATTCAGCGTGGTTGCTGATTCGTTCACTATCATTTCCTCCGTATTATGTATGTCACAACTTCATCGACCCTACAAGGTCGTATTCACTTGCTTCGGTTATCTCAACGTCTACAAACTCGCCCGGCTGTGCTGAACCGCCGCGAATATACACCAAGCCGTCGATCTCAGGCGCATCACGGTAGCTGCGCCCGAAGGCACCCTCATCCGTCACCCCCTCGACCAAAACTTCCAGCTTCTTGCCGATTAACGCATGGTTCTTCTCAAACGATATGTCCTGCTGCAGTTCCATCAACTGCTTGACCCGGGCTGCTGCCGTTTTTCGGCTGACCCTCGGCTTCATCGAATAGGCGGGAGTGCCCTCTTCACGCGAATATGCGAAGACCCCCACCCTGTCGAACCTAATCCTCTTGACGAACTCCACCAGGCTCTCGAAGGCCTCGTCTGTCTCGCCGGGAAAACCGGCTATGAACGTGCTGCGCAGAGCCATCTCGGGAATCCTTTCCCGTAATTTATCAATCACCTGCAAATACTGCCCGACGCTGCCCCTGCGGTTCATCGCCCTTAGAATTCCATCATCACCGTGCTGGAGAGGCATGTCCATATATTTGACTACCTTCTCGCACGATGCAATCGTCTCGATCAGCTCAGGCGTCACCTTACTCGGATAGCAATATAACAGGCGCACCCAGTGCAGACCGTCCACGTCATTCAGCTTCTCAAGCAAGCCGGGCAAAGAATTTGGTTTGCCAATATCGGCGCCATACTGCGTTAAATCCTGACCGACGAGCACAACTTCCTTTACACCGCTATCGGCAAGTCTGTTCGCTTCTTCTATTATATACTGCTTCGGCCTGCTGCGAAAACTACCCCGGATATCCGGGATCGCGCAGTAAGCGCAGCGGTTGTCGCAGCCGTCCGAGACCTTGAGATAGGCCGTCCACAGCGGAGTCGACTGCACCCTCGGTGTGTGCTCACACCACTGGCTCGGCGGCTTGGACTCATCGACTAGTTTCTTACCGGCAAGCACACTCTCTATTGCCTGGGCAATCTTTCCCGCATGGCCGACCCCAAGAAACGCATCGACTTCAGGCATCTGGGCGGCAAGCTCCGAAGCATATCTCTGCGAAAGACATCCTATTACTATTACCGCTTTGCATGTGCCTGAGTCTTTATACTCCAGCGCTTCGAGGATAGCCTCAACAGACTCCTCGCGAGCACTTTCGATAAAGCCGCAGGTGTTGACCAATATTACATCCGCGCGACCCTGATCTATTATTATCTCATGCCCTGCCTGGGCTATCTCTCCAAGCGCACCTTCGGAATCTACCAGATTCTTCGGGCAGCCAAGGCTTACTAAGCTTACTTTTGCCAATTACTTCCTCAGTCTTCTTCCTCGTCCGGCTCAATTATCTCTGCAGAAGGCACATCCTCGTCATACTCGTCGCCTTCAGATATGTCATCACTGCGCATGCCTATCGGTCCACCAAGAATAGATTCGAGATCAGCCTTGGTGATAAGCACCTGGCGCGGTTTGGCTCCATCGAGAGGGCCGACTATACCCTGCTGCTCCATCACATCGACTATCCTTGCCGCACGCGTATAACCAATCTTGAACTTGCGCTGGAGCATGGATGTCGAGCAATAGCCCGTGTTGACTATGAACCTCACGGACGGCTCAAAGAACTCATCGCTGAACGAGTCATCCTCACCGCCTCCGCTGCCACCTGTGCCCGACGGCCCCATGGCAGGCTGCAGCGTGTAATTCGGTTTGCGCTGATCCTTGAGGAACTTGCAGAGAGTATTGATCTCCTTGTCCGAGACAAAACAGCCCTGGATTCTGGTCGGCTTGGATGCATCTATCGGCAAAAACAGCATGTCGCCGCGCCCGATCAGTCTCTCTGCGCCCTTTTGATCCAGGATCGTGCGGCTGTCATGATGACTCGATACTGCAAATGCAACCCTTGACGAAATATTTGCCTTGATGATGCCCGTAATGACGTCAACCGAGGGGCGCTGTGTCGCGATCACCAGGTGGATACCAGTAGCGCGGGCGAGCTGTGCGATTCGTGTGATCGAACCCTCTACCTCCGCCGCGGCCTGCATCATCAGATCGGCAAGTTCATCGACTACTACGATCATGAACGGCAAGCGCTCTTCCGCACTCATCTTCTCGTTGTATGACTCGATATTGCGAGATCCGTTTCGGGAGAAAAGCTCATAACGCCGCTCCATCTCCTGCACCACTGCCCTGAATATTCCGGCTGCCTGTTTCACATCCTTTACGACCGGGCAGGCAAGGTGAGGAATGCCGTCAAAGAGACTCAGTTCAACCCGCTTCGGGTCTATAAGGACAAACTTCAGCTCGTCAGGCGTGGCTCTGAAGAGCAGGCTCGCAATCATTGTGCTCAAGCCAACACTCTTGCCGGCATTGGTCGCACCGCCGATGAGCATATGCGGCATCCTGGTCAGGTCGGCTACCCTCGCATGACCTGCGACATCTTTACCCAGAGCAAAAGTAAGTTTGCCCGGAGCATCTCGGAATACCTTGCTCTCGACAATGTCTCGGAGCACGACCATGCCCCTATTCTTGTTCGGGACCTCGACGCCTATGGCGGCTTTGCCCGGAATAGGAGCCTCGACACGCACGTCGATTGCCGCAAGCTGCATAGCCAGGTTATCAGCAAGACCAACAATCTTGTTTACTTTTATACCAGGCGCAAGGCGAATTTCGTATCGGGCGACAGTCGGCCCGCATGCGATCTCGACAACATTTGCCTGCACCTTGAACTCCTCGAGTGTACGCTCAATAATCTCTATGTTCGCTTTAAGCTCACTTTCGACCCTTGGTGGAGGAGGTGGCGGCTCTACCAATAGAGTGGTCGGAGGCAGTTGAAACTCACCATATTCGACCTGATCAGGCACTTGCGCAGGCGCGGGCTTGTGTGAACTGCCATTTTTGGTAGAACGTTCCTGATTGAACAGTGAGCCATTGATCTTGACCGGAACATGCTCAGGTTCAGAAACCGCTGCATCTGGAGCTGCAGCATCACTGCCCTTGCCGAAAATACCGGCAAGTGTTCTCTTCCGGCTCTCGGTAACAATCTCGGCATCCTTGCCGTTTACCTTTACAGGCTTTTTGGCGGCTGCTCGCTCGGCTGCGGCTTCTTTATAGTCCAAATATGCATTCTGCAGCTTTTCGAGCAGGTTGGCGAGTGGAATATCTACAATGAACATCGCCGCCGCCAAAGCACCAAAGACCAGCACTATATAGCTGATTAAGTCTCCCGTGAACTTACGCAGCACAAAGGCCAAAACATCGCCCAGGTATCCGCCGCCCAGCGCTTGAGTGTCCCTTGCTATGGCTGCATTAAGTGATGACCAAACTACGATCACCAAGAATCCCATGATGCTGCCGATGCTTATATTTCTTGGTATGAGATCAAGCGGACCCGCTATGAGCATTGCTCCCAAAAGCGCAAGCAGAAACGGTATGAGATATGCGCCGATGCCGACTGTGACACGCAAAGTGGCGGTTATATATCGCCCGAAGATCCCACTGGAATTTGGTGTGCACAGGGCTATGAGCATGGCGATGCCGAGCGCTATCAAAGCAAACCCGAATACCTCGAATACTACTATGGGGTTGCTTCTTCTCCTGGCCGTTTTTCTGGTGGTGGATCGTTTGGTTGTCCGCCTGCGCGACGCGGTGGATCGTGTTTTACGCACTGTATAGTGTGCCTTTCCGGTGTCTTTAATGCAGCATTAGCGCCGCTTAAAACCCAAAGTATTATACG
The DNA here is from genome assembly GCA_021371935.1 of bacterium. Taxonomy (NCBI): domain Bacteria; species bacterium. Next base: position 105,056 of record JAJFVF010000009.1, on the reverse strand, counting down.
CAATCGGCGCCTACGTGGTCAAACAATGAAAAACCAGACGTGAAACGTAGTCTTTATTTAGTGGAATTTCTGCATTACTGGAGGTGGATGCACTCACTCTACTAGCCCACATTATTCACGAAGATCGTGAATAATGCTCTCGGAGACCCTGATTATGCGAAAAGCGCATAACTCGGGCTAGATAATATACGGAATCAAGACCGAGACATGTAAGTTGCTTAGCTGATTGTCTATTGCAAAAAACTGGAATTGCCCTGGTGGGCGAGGAGGGATGGGAGAGAAGCAGAAAAGGGTGAAGTGCATCTGGGTGAATTACTGAGGTGTCTTTGTATAAACTGACTCCCCGTAATTGTCAAAATGTCAATCACGTCTTGCGCACATTATGTCCCCCAACAGTTAAACAATTAATCGTTATATCGTTGACAATCTCTTATTCATGAGCTAGTTTTCAATAAGACTATGTATAATGATGCTTGCTGCGCACAAATGGAGGTGGTTATGCAGCTGAGAATAACGCGCCAGTATATGCATTACTGTCATGGTTAACTACTAGGGAGGCAATTCATGGAAGGCAAGTCTCGCGTTTTGGTAGTAATGGCAATATGTGTTTTGGTGTTTTTGGCACAGCCCGTTTGGGCAACGACTTATTATGTTTCAGCTTCCAGCGGAAACGACAATAATGCTGGCACAAGCTGGGCATTGGCCAAAGCTACTGTGCAAGCAGCTATTACGGCTGCATCGAGTGGTGATCAGGTATGGGTCAAGAACGGGTTCTATCAGGAGGCTATCACACTTAAGAATGGTGTCGAGCTTTACGGCGGTTTTGCCGGAAGTGAGACGAGTGTTAATCAGAGACCCACTTTCCCCCGTGAAGACCCTGACGATGATGATTATAACACTGTGCTTGACGGCAATAATAGCGGGACAGTCATCGTCGTGCCCAGTGGTTATACCAGCCGGTTCGACGGATTCACAGTTCAGAACGGATACAATGAGACTGAAAATGAAGCAGGAGGGATGATATGTAGATATAATTCTTCCATGACAATCATAAACAACACATTTCTCGATAACGTTGGTCACAGAGGTGGTGGGCTGAGCATTTTTCAATCGGCTTCGTCAACTGTGGTCTCAAACAATACCTTTATCGGAAATGATGCTACATTCGGTGGAGGAATATTCGTTTTTGCTTCCATTCTAGTTACCAACAACACTGTCAAAGACAGTATTGGCGGTAGTGGTATATATACGCTTTCATATGGTCCAACAGTAATATGGAACTCTATCACTGGCAACAACGATGGCGGTGTAGTGCTAGAATCCTCTGGTGGCTTATTAGCTTACAACTGGATATCAGGCAACATTGGTGGAAAAGGGGCCGGTGTGCGCTGTGCATATACTGGCTGCACAGCGACTGTAGCGTGTAATGCAATTGTCAACAACTCTTCTGACGATTGGGGCGGAGGGATTTTCTGTGAGACGTGCTCTCCCAAGATAGTTAATAATACGATCGCATACAACACCTGTCCTTACTGGTCTGCGGCGTTCTATTGTTGGAATGTTGTAAGTGTAGAGCTTTCGAACAATATAATTGTATACAACTCTTATGGTATTTGTGGTGACAGTTCTACCCTAACGTGCACAAACAATGATGTTTACAATCCTAGTGGCACCAATTACATTGGGTTGTCCGACCAGACAGGAATCAACGGCAACATCTCTTCCGATCCTTTCTTTGTTGATGCTGTTAATTTGGACTATCATCTCTGTTCAAACTCTCCGTGTATAGACGCAGGTGAGGACGATGAGGTCGATACAGGTTGGGTCGATATGGATGGTGGTGATAGGAAAGTCGATGACCCATATGTATCCAGTAATGACACAGTTGATATTGGTGCCTATGAGTTCGCAATTATTCATGTCAAGACTGACGGTGACGACGAGGACGACGGTTTAAGCTGGGGTACAGCCAAAGAGACAGTTAATGCGGCACTTGATGCTGCTTCAAGCGGCTATGAGATATGGGTGGCAGCAGGAACAAGCTATTCGATCTCCACTTCGATTCCAGATGGTGTGCGTATATACGGTGGTTTTGATGGCACTGAAACCAGTATTGATGACAGGGACTGGGTTACGAACCTTACAGTTATATCTAGTGGATCTGTCAGTGCAACAGCATCCAGTTATGATATCACGATTGACGGCTTTCAGTTTACGGGTCTATCGGACATTGACCTGACCGGTGACGTAACGTTTTCTCACAATGTGGTAACTGGGTGCGACAACTGCAATGACAGCAGGATCATCACGTGTGTTGGGCCTGTTCTCTTCGCCAATAATCTGGTCTATAATAACTACGGCGACTATAGAGAAGAATATGGCACGACTGTCATATATTGCGCTTCCAGTCAAGGTGATCCCAGCTTAACGAACAACACAATATTCTCTAATGGTGTGGATGAATACAGAACAATTGAGTGTTCAGGGTCTCCATATTTGTCCAACAACATCATAGCTAACAATCTCGGCAGTGGAATATATGACATGGTTGGGACATCAGTGCTTTCTCACAACTGTGTTTACGGTCATGGCTATGGCAACTACATTGGTTACCCAACTCATTCCACAGACATCAATGTGAATCCATTGTTTGTAAACTCATCAAGTGGCAATTTTCATCTTCAGTCGACTTCACCCTGCATAGATGCAGGCGAAGATGATGAGGTCGATTCAGGTTGGGTTGATATTGATGGCGAGATGAGACTGGTGGACACAGTATTCGGTGGTGACAAAGTCGATATCGGTGCCGACGAGTATGCCGACACTACAAATCCTAGTACACCGGTTGTGACGGATGATGGGGATTATACTACATCTGACAGCGAACTACATTTCACCTGGACAGCAGCAACCGACGCCGAGTCCGGCATAGCCAGTTATTGGTATGCGATAGGCACGACTTCAGGTGGCACTGACACCCGAGATTGGACAGAGGTTTCCGGGAGCACGATCGAGATTACCGCGACCGATCTGTCTCTATCTACAGGTAGCGCGTATTATATATCTGTCAAGGCTGAAAACGGTCAGGGTTTGACGGGAACAGCCGGAGTCAGCGATGGAATTATTGTCGACGCCACAGCGCCCAGCACGCCTGTCGTGACGGATGGCGGGGCTTGCCAGAGTTCTTTGACATCATTGGCCGCAGAGTGGGCTTCCAATGATTCCCAGTCTGGAATAACAGAGTATAAGTATGCTGTTGGGACGAGTGCTTTGGATCCTGGCTGTGGCTACTTGATCGCGTGGACTTCTACAGGAACCAACACATCTCTATCGCTGTCCAACCTATCGCTTCGGGATGGCTGGACGTACTACTTTTATGTTAAGGCAAAGAATGGAGCTGGCGTTTGGAGCGATGTTGGTGTCAGTGACGGCATTACGTCAAATGACGCATACGCCATCGCAGGCAACGGATGGGTTAATATGGACCTTATTCGTGGCTGGGGAGACTTCGAATTCAGCGCTGATACCACGTGGCAATGGTCGGACCATTCATATGGCACCAAGGCAAAGAACGATAGTTATGACGCGGTCGCGCCATGCTGGACCAGGCACACTAGCTACGACGTCTGCCCCGACTCAGGTGTGGACACTGCGATATACAATATTGCGGACGGCGTAGGGGTCAATGGAACTAACTGCCAGTACTTTGCTCTCAAGAATCTTCAGTCAGGAACTAACTGGGGACGAATTCGACTCACGGTTCCCATTAACAACGACAAACCTCATGCTTTGCACACAGGCGACTATTTTGCATTTGGCGCCATGCTAAAAATGGCAAACTTCTCAGGTGTTTGTGTCACCTACAGTATCGGTGTCGACTACAGCACCGGTGGAAGCATGCAAAAGGTTGTGAGTCCGGATATCAATTTCAGCGCAGTGGAATTATATGACACGAACCAGGGCAGCCCTGTTTACCCGCAAGTCCCGTCCGGGGCCACCTGGGTCAACATATATGTTGAAATTCGGACTCAAGGGGATATCGGAACCTCTGTACCAGGCATCTATGTGGACGATGCTTATGTATATGTATTCAATAGGTCCAACGGGCAGGGCTACGAGAAGTGCCTTATTCCAGCGCCAAAAAATAGGAACATCAATCGCCACTTGATGTTCTATCAATCAAGCTACAACAATTACGAACTCGCGTCTAATTACGACGCTATTATGCTTGGTGAATCGCAGTATACTCAGGCTCTCCAAATTAAAGCATGCAACCCTGGCGTCCAATGCTATTGTTACGAGGCAGGTGGAGGGGTATATGACCATAGAGTCGGCGGAATCGATGCATGGTACTCCAACTGTCCAATTGGATTTCAGTACGTTCTCGACAATAATTATACGACTTGGTTATTTCCAGAGGGCAGTGGGTATGCCACAGACGATTTTGGTGCCTACTATGTTGCCAACGGGGACGCAGACGGATATGCGTCTGAATGGGCAACGAACGTGCGCGACCATCTGGAGCGATTCAAGTTCGACGGTGTTTTCATTGACACTATGATCACGCGGCAGGCGGACGGCGGATATCCCGGGTTGCCACCTTCATACTACCAGGCATTTCTTCACAACGTGATACCTACACTGCGCCAAGCAGGTTATACGGCTGTTCAGAATATGGGCAGGGTGAACCTTGAAGAGGGCTATGAAAGCGATGCACCCATTCCAGTCGATAAGTATAAGGAGCAGGGATTGATATACTTTAATCCACTCTGGGAGCCACACGGTGATTATCCTTCTTCAGTCTATGAGAACAATAACACAAGTGGGAGCAATACACCTGACCATTACTACCACGAAGCCGGCTTTTTCCAGTATTGGAGTCAGAGAAATCAATATATGAATAGTTACTGGGATAAGTGCCTAGTAGATATGGAAACTGTAGCACGCTGGAACAATGATCGGCCCCAATTACCTACCAAGCACATGCACATGCTTGCCGATGGTTATGATAGAATTGATGATCCTATCCGGGATCTCTCAGATCTTGTAAATGACCTGAATTGTTGGGGTCATTATGTCTTATGCTCTTACTTGCTTGCTCAGAGTGCCAACACTACATTGCAAATCGCATTGCAGACAAATTACCTTCCGGCATCAATTGATCTCTCTGTAACAAATATGCTAGGTGATGCAACTGAGACTACACCACCAGTATCGGGGCACTTTTGGTCGGTCCCTGATTCTAGCAAGCCACTGCTTCGAACTCGGACCTACAGCAATGGAATAGTGGTCGCAAATGGTGATGCTACTTCGTCTGTACAATACAATCCCAGCACAGTTGTGTATGAGGAAGTTACTGGCACTCCTTACGGACCCGGACAAACAAACACCTACATAATCATCCCGCCACGCGCTGGGCGGATATTCTTCAATGCGAGTCCATATTGATAGTATAGGACTTTTGCTGTGTCACTGATGCTGCTTAATAAGCAGCATCAGTTTGTCCATTAGCGAATACCTGTAATGGTTCAAAACTATCTAGAACATCTTGTTTCAAGCGCCGAAATTTGCGGGTGTAGATAAACATTGATTCTCAACAAGGAGGGTGCTTGTAATGCAAACTTGGATTCTCTTTCTTGACGGGACTTGGTAAGTGTATTTACGATCTTATGAGTTATCTAGTCAGATGAGGTGTGCGGAGGAATTACCGAATAAACCACCTACGCCGCTCTATACCCATGCCCGCGTTTCTTGTTTAGTGTCGCTGTAAATTGGTGGGTAACAACGATCCCTCTTGGGACCGCCATCCTCCTTACCAAATACAATTATGCCCAAAAGCGAGGGTGTTGTTTGACATTATTCAACCCCGAATAATGTCAAGGCACAGAAAGAGCCTCCCTATACTATCCAAGAAGGCTGTTTTAAGCGTGGTGGGCGAGGTGGGAGTCGAACCCACATGGGTTGCCCCGGAGGATTTTAAGTCCGCTGCGTCTGCCATTCCGCCACTCGCCCGTATGATATTGTCAGTCTATCAAAAGGAGTAGTAGGTGTCAATTAAATCGCATTGCAGCAATTCACTCTTCATGAGTGAATACCATCAACGTTTGGCTGCTAACTCCAAGTTACGCTTCTACGCTCAAAGCTCCATAACCCACGACTTGGTCCACCTCGCCTGTAATGTCACCCGAGCTGTAGTAAGCCAGCTTTCGCGCCCCAGTCGCTCCAAGCACCTTGCACGCATGCAGCATCACGGCTGTCGGCAGGACGCCGCACATCGTGATGGACCTGTCATATACGGTCTCAATAAGTCCTTCGGGGTCCAAATTCAGGACATGGTCTATTGCCAGAGTATCTTTTGCTCGTGCGCTGTCACGTGACTCATAGTGTGTTAAGTCGGAACTTGCAATAATAACTGCGCTCTTTCCTTTAATCGATTGAGCTATTGCATTCCCCAGGTCCTGTGTCAAAAGCAGAGCATCGGGTTTGTTTAGGTAGGCAAGAGTGATCGGGACAATGCGGATATTCTTGTGACCACGGCTTATATATTGCAAAAAAGGAAGCTGCACCTCAACAGAGTGCTCACGTACGTGTGCTGAGTCATCGGATGTTGCAAACTCTGCAAGACGTGTGATCTGGCCGGCGACTTCGAGGTCTACTTGCATTGATCCAAGAGGTGTTATCCATTCGGCCTGAGTCCCAACAGCAGCCACAGCGCCCAAACCATGGTGGTTTGGTCCCAAAATAATAGCTATATCCGGCAGACCATCTTTCGCAAGCTCAAAATAAGCATGTGCGGCTGCCTGGCCGGAATAAATATATCCCGCATGCGGACAGACAAGCCCAAGCAGACGGCCGATCCTTTTGTCCGTCACTTCAGGAATTTTGCCCGGCCCAAACCTGCTTACAAAACACTTTTCAATACTTCGGATCAGGTCCTGCTCATCAGCTTCATAGAACATGCCTGCCACTGCAGGTTTGCGTGCCATTTCGGCGCCTCCAGAGGTCATAGGTCAATCATCTGTGCCGGATTTGGCGAAGGCCTTTTGCCACCAACTCTTCTTGGGTGATTCGTCGGGCTCAGCATAATCCTCCGCAACCTTATTCAATGAGTCTTCATCGGGAACTGCACTGTCCGTATCAGACTTTGCTGCAGTCACATTCGGTTCATGCTCATCGACAACTTCTGCTTCGACTTGCGGAGGCTCTGTGTGCACTTCTCTGGTCCAGAACGATTCTTTGCGGCCAAAGGCCTGCTGGGACTCTTTCTTTATCTCATCCGCGCCGAACTTTGTGGGGTCTGCTGAGTCTAAACCAAGAACTTCAGCATCTTGAATGCCGGTCTTCTTGAAGAGTTCATTTACCTTGGCCACTCGCTCGGACCACTCTGCCTTCTTAGGTTCAGGCAGCGCTTTGGCGATCTCATTGAACTCCATTGACGTTAAGGCCATGGCCTCCTGAGTCCGGTTGAGCATGATGTTCGCACGATTGAGCATTACATTGAGTTCACGCTGGCGCTCGAGCAGTTCCATAACAAGCTCATTGGAGTTCTTCTCGCGTGACTTTGCGTCCTCATACTGCATTTCCAACAGCTTGCTTTTCTCCTTTAGACCCGCAAGCCGCCGTAGAGCGCGGTTCAACTTGTCTTTTAGAGCCTGCGCTTCAATTATTGGTTTGTTATCGTTCAAATTGCCGGCCTCCCGACAGACTGTTCCATATTGAGTATATCATATTTTATATTCTGGTCGTTCGACGGTATAAATTGATATTACGCCATTGACGGAGTTATTGTTCCGCTTATTCGCCCACTTGAAACCTGCCTTGACCTTGCGTGCTCAATGTGTCAAAATTAATCGTCAAACCTTGCGAAAAGAGATGCATGAATTATGAATGAGACAAACAAACAAAATGCCGACCCTGCTGGTGAAGACCGCGGTGAATCCACAGACTTCATTCGTGAAGCCATCAAAGAAGATCTGCGCGAAGGTCGATTCGACCATGTCCATACGCGGTTTCCTCCCGAACCCAACGCCTATCTGCATATCGGCCATGCCAAGGCTATATGGATAGATTATGGCGTCGCCCAGGAGTTCGGCGGTAAGTTTAACCTGCGCTTTGACGACACTAACCCCACCAAAGAAGAGCAGGAGTTTGTCGATGCAATAATAGAAGACGTCCGCTGGCTCGGAGCCGACTGGGATGATCGGTTGTTCTTCGGATCAGATTATTTCGAGCAGATGTATGAGTGGGCTATCGATCTCATAAAAAAGGGGAAGGCATATGTTTGTGACCTGTCACCTGAGGAAGTCATCGACATGCGCGGTGCACCTACCGAACCGGGTAAGGAAAGCCCTTACCGTAACCGCAGTGTGGAAGAAAATCTGGACCTGTTTCAGAGGATGCGCGCAGGCGAGTTTCCAGATGGGACAAGGACTCTGCGTGCCAAAATAGATATGTCTTCGCCCAATCTAAACCTGCGTGACCCGATAATGTATCGCATACGCCATGCAGAGCATCATCGCCAGGGTGACAAGTGGTGTATCTATCCAATGTATGACTGGGCTCACGGCTTGGAAGACTCTATCGAGGGAGTAACTCACTCGCTCTGCTCGCTGGAATATGAGATACATCGACCATTGTATGATTGGTTCCTGGATCAGCTAGGCATCTATCATCCACGCCAGATCGAATTCGCACGGCTCAACTTGACCCATACCGTTATGAGTAAGCGACGATTCATCGAGCTTGTGAGCGGCGGTTATGTCAGCGGCTATGATGATCCCAGGCTCCCAACACTGGCCGGCCTACGCAGAAGAGGCTACACGCCTGAAGCTATTCATGAGTTCTGCCGCAGAATAGGTGTGGCAAAAACAGACAGCGTGGTCGATGTTGCAGTGCTGGAAGACTGTGTGCGCGATGACCTCAACAAGCGCTCGCAGCGAGTAATGGCTGTTATGGACCCGCTGAAGGTTGTCATCACAAATTACCCTGAGGGACAGACCGAAGAGTTGGACATCATCAATAACCCAGAAGACCCCAGCACCGGAACGCGCAAAGTTCCGTTTGCAAAGGAGCTTTATATCGAACGCGAGGACTTCCGAGAAGTGCCTCCGCCTAAATATTTCCGCCTGGCTCCCGGCCGCGAGGTCCGGCTGCGCAACGCCTACTTTATCAAATGTAATGATGTGATAAAAGATGCAAACGGCGAGATAGTGGAGTTGCATTGCACATACGATCCTGCGACACGCGGTGGAGATGCGCCGGATGGTCGCAAGGTAAAAGCAACGTTGCATTGGGTTGCGGCAAGCAAGGCCATATCGGCAGAGGTCCGACTCTACGATCACCTTTTCAGCAAACCAGACCCGGATGATGTCGAAGAGGGTCAGGACTGGTTTTCCAACCTAAACCCAAATTCGCTCGAAGTTGCCACTTGCTATATAGAACCGAGTGTAGTCGGAGCTAAACCTGGCACTCGTTACCAGTTCGAGAGACAAGGTTACTTCTGCGTCGATATCGACTCGACTGCTCAAAAACTCATCTTTAATCGAACAGCTACTTTACGTGATTCGTGGGCAAAAATAGCAAAGTCAATAGAGCGTTCGGCGAGCTAGAGTCCGGTAGAGGGCTAATGGTTGCAATTCCTCAAAAAACAAAAGTAATAGCTAGAATCAGGTTGAGTATGGCCCATCCCGATATCGATAAGAGAACCAAGATGTATGAAATTGAATACGATGTGCGGCCGGATAGTTTCAAGAGCATCCCGGCCGCAATGTACCAGGGAATGGTTACGCTGGCTACAGTCGGCTATGGAACATATCCAGTCACTGTGACTGGCAAAATCCGCGTAGCGATAATTGTAATTATTAGTATGGAATGTTTGCACTTCCGGCAAGTGTTCCATACTCTCGGTTTGCAAAACATATATAATCGCGCCGTAATTAGCGTAAGGCCATCATATACCTTCGCAATCCACCCATTAAGCTTTGACATCCGTCTTTAAGCTTCTGTTTTTTTGCCTGAATGGCATTATATGCGAACTGCTGACCATCTTGATTCGTAACTATTATTGGCCCCATATTCAATCAACTGTGCTTAAGATTACACTTAGCAATTTACGCCAAGTAAATTGCATATCTCGGTCTGGATACAGTATATTCAAACACATATCTCTAATACAAGTTCAAGGCCATATTTACTAATTACGTTCCGGCAGGGCATATAAGATCAATTGACTCAGCCTCAATTATACGTTCGCCATCTACTGTGTTGAGAGCACCATCAACTGCGACCAGATCTCCAACATTAAAAGATAAGTCGCTTGTGTTTACACGAATGCCTGACAGGCGATTTTCTTGCTCGACATATATGCAATTAGCAAATATCGCTGTTACCACGACGTTGCTGCAATGCACTTGCGTTGTGCTCTGCTGTTTTTTTACATCAGATATCGCGGATGTTGGTTTCTGGGAGTAGCCGTGATATAACACTTCAACTGAATCAGCGTCGATAGCTTTCTTGCCATTTGTTGTAGTAAGTATGCCATGAATGTAAACAAGGTCACCAACGCAAAGGCTCGAGTCCGTGGTATTAACACGAATACCAGCACAGTGGTCTGGATGCTCTACGTAGATATAGTCCGGCATTTTTGCGATTATGTATACATGTCCAAAGTTCGCAGGTGTTCCGTCGGGGCGCAGTTTTGCCCATATGCAACCAGGCATCCCCGCCGTTGAAGTATGGAGAATTGTGCCGCTTTGTCCGAATATCCAGCCCGTATCGGTATCTGCGAATTTTACGCAGGTTAACGCTCTCTTTGTGCCAACATCCTTTAGGCTCCAATTTACACCACCGTCCGTCGTTTTATAGACGGCAGTTAAGGCAGTAACTCCCTCTGATCCACATACTGCCCATCCAGCATTCGCATCAGAAAAGGAGATTGATCTGGAAGATTCCCCTATGCTCACTGGCTGGCTCGCCCAGGTCACACCGCCATCTGTAGTCTTTAGCACAGTACCTTGATAGTCTGCGAGCCATCCGGTGGAAGGGTTGAGAAAGAAAATAGAGGTTAGTGCATTCAGTCCAGCAATTTTATTCATCTGCCATGTATGACCCATGTCTGTTGTATGCCATATGGTGCCGGTATCCTTTCTTCCTTCCGTTGAATTTGCGGTCCAGACACTGCCGATTGCATAGCCTTCCGCAGAACTTGTGAACTGCATTTTAGCAATGCTCGTGGAGCCTGACGAAGTAATTGTGGTCCAAGAGTTGCCTCCTGTTGAAGTCCAACACAATAGACCGTTTGCAGTACCCATGCAACCATTCACTTTATCCAGGAAGCAAAGCGGCCCTGCATTAGATAAATCTGCAAAAGTCGTGGAAGTCCAGGTTGTACCTCCGTTGGTTGTCCTGTATATTACGGTTTTGTAAGTGTTGCCGTCATATCCCAAAGCCCATCCCCAATTAGGATCAATAAAAGATACACCCTTGAGTCTGACTGTATATAAGCTTGCTTGAGGTGTCCAATTAATGCCACCGTCTGTTGTCTTGATTATCGCGTTGTGGTCTTCGTCAGCGTATGCAGTACCTACCGCAACAAGAGTTGACTTGTCGACTAGACTCGCATCATATATGTCCACGCTATTTTGATTACCTATTGATTTCCAGTTCGCCCCACCATCTTCAGTGTAGAAAATAAACTGACTAGATGTAATCCATGCTGTATTACTGTCAATAGCAAAGATAGAGTTTGGGATCATATAGGTTGCTAAGCTTTGGCGTGTCCACGTCAAGCCTCCATCCATGGTTTTATATGTGCATCCGCGTTCACTGCCAATTATCCAACCAGTATTTCCAACAAAATATGCAGATGTCAAAAATCTGCTTTGATAATCCCAAATGTTCTGGCTTGACCAGGTAAGCCCGCCGTCGGTAGTTCTAAGAATGATGTCGTATCCTGTATACGAATTATGACCAACTGTCCATCCTGTGCTGTGATCGATAAAATGGACAGAAACTAGGCTATCATAAGTATTGGGACTCAAGCGGGTCCATGTTTGGCCACCGTCTGTAGTTTTTATGATGAAGTCGTTGTGATTACTGTCGTATGCACCTACAGCCCATCCGGTTTGAGAATCTACGAAGCACATATCCGCAACTGGTTGACAGTTTTCAACGTTTGCAGGCGTCCATGTTTTGCCCCCATCGGTTGTTCTAGAGATAGCCCCTTCCCCGTTATAGTATCCAGCAACCCAACCATGATTTTCATCTATGAATATCACCTTGGAGACACACATTGTTTGTCCAAGCCACACATATGACCATGTTTTGCCCCCATCTTGTGTGTTAACAAGCAAAGTAAAAAAGGTTGATGACCGTTCCCCGGTTACCCCCCAACCAACAGTCGGGCTAGTAAAACAAACGGAATGTAGAGACTTGTCGGTACTCGGCGTTGTAAATTCGGGCTGTGTGGGCAACCAGTATCTGCCCGCCGTGTTTGTGCTAAGGAGTGTGCCACTTCCACCTACCCAGCCAGTGTCCTTATCTAAAAAAAAGACTGACATGAAATTAGACGAGCCGGTTATTGGGTTCTGCCACTCCCACCCACCATCTCCTGTAGATATAGCTCCGGCGTGACATGAAATAGAGCATGAGACACAAATAGCAACACACGCAAACAACATACATAATGATCTACACATTTCAATCACAACCTTTTTAGCAATATTATATTGCTCGACTGCTTGCACTATATCACCAAACACAAGAATTATCAACACTCATATAATATAATAGTCTAGTATAATGAATTTTTCTCTAGGTCTTGCTTTCATTGCAGATGGTGAGTGAATGACAATTAGTTCTTTTCAGGCTGTAGAAAGCTGTTTGATCAAGGTGATCGAGGGTTAGTTGGTTTGCAGTTCCTTAAATTTCCTCAATTTCACGCACAAAAAATGGCGGAGAGGCCGGGATTCGAACCCGGGGCGGAGGTTTCCCCCCGCAATCACTTAGCAGGCGATCGCTTTCGACCACTCAGCCACCTCTCCACATTTGTATTTTACCACAATGCATTTTAGTTATCAAGATGTCGAGTTGCCTTTGGATGGTACATTGATGTACATTGACTTATTCTGGACATGAGCTGTAGAATACTAGTTGGTGTAAAAACACTCGAGTATGAACCCATACGTACTTTATGTGACGCGGGCATAAGCCGCGTTACTTTTTTGAAGGAGCTACTGCGAAATGCCAAAAACATCCTCACCAAAGAAAGCCTCAAACTTGCCGTCTGAGTCCAAAGATGTACTGCTTGATTATCTGCGACAGATGTATGAGATCCGCAATTTCGAGGACACCCTATATCGCCTCCTTAGAGAAGGAACGATCAAAGGAGCGTCCCACCTGTATGCAGGGCAGGAAGCTGTAGCGGTCGGTTCGGTCGCCGTTATCGAAGATCGAGACGTTATCGCCAGTACACACAGAGGACACGGTCACTGCGGCGCGATAGGTAACAAACACGCCAAAGACGAAAAAGCCCGCCAGGAACATTGGAACAAGATGATGGCCGAGCTTATGGGCAAATCCACCGGATATTGTAAAGGTCGCGGTGGGTCAATGCACATCGCCGATGTCGAGAAGGGTAACCTAGGGTCGACCGGTATAGTCGGCGGAAATATCCCAATCGCCACCGGAGCCGCTCTTGCAGAAGAACTGAAGGGAACCGGTGCAGTCGTTCTCTGCTACTTTGGAGACGGCGCAACCAACACAGGTTCGTTCCACGAAGCCCTTAATATGGGTTCCGCGATGCTTTGCGGATTGCCGGTCGTATACATATGTGAGAATAACCTCTATGGTATGAGCGTGCCTTTCCATGACAGGACAGTGGCATGCGCTGGTCAGGCCTCTAAGATTAGAGATATTGCAGACAGAGCGTCGGCATACGGTATGCCGAGCACGATCTGCGATGGAATGGATGTCCTTGCAGTCAAAAAAGCCGTAAAGGAAGCTGTCGATAGAGCGCGAAAAGGCGATGGCCCGACCTTGGTCGAGTGCAAAACATACCGCTGGTATGGCCACTCTTCCAGCGATCAGAGAGCATATCGAACTCGCGAAGAAGAAGCCGAGTGGAAAGAGCGCGACCCACTGACAGTATTGCGCAAGAAACTGCTTGACGCAGGTATTGCCACGGAAGCTGAACTTGATGAAGCCGAGAAGAAAGCCGTTAAGACTATCGAAGACGCTACCAAGTTCGGTATCGACAGTCCGTATCCAGACGTGAGCGAGCTTTACAACGATATTTATGTGCCAAAGAACCCGCAGGAGCTTGCTGCCGAGATTAAGGCAGAAAATAATTACCTGCCGAAGATAAAAGAGATTGAAGCAGAGGTGCGCAAGACTGCTAATGCCACTCTTCCCAAGATCAAAGCCAGTGATGTAAAGACGCTTGAAGGCAAGTTCGGAATGCCGATCAAGAACTACGGTCAGGCATTGGTGGATGCTCAGCGCGAAGAGATGGAGCGTGACGAGCGAGTCATCATTATGGGCGAAGACGTCGGACTCTATGGCGGCGCATATGCTGCGACCCGCGGCCTTTATGATCAGTTCGGTCCTAAGCGAGTGATCGATACCGCTATCAGCGAAGCGGCCATAGTCGGAGCGGCAGGCGGCGCTGCCATGCGCGGTCTGCGCCCTATCGCCGAGATCATGTATATCGACTTCCTGACAATCTCTTCCGATCAGCTTATCCATAACCTGGGTTACAACCGCTATATGTTCGGCGGCAAAACCAAGGTCCCGGCTGTCGTAAGGACAGAGGGCGGTGTGGGCAGATCGATTGCGGCTCACCACTCAGAAAACCTTGAGGCGATGTTCATGAACATCCCAGGTATCTATGTTGTGATGCCGTCGACACCGTATGACGCCAAGGGTCTGCTTAAGGCCGCCATACGTGATGATAATCCTGTCCTGTTTATCGAGCACAAGGTAATGTATTCAAGTGTTATGGGACCTGTGCCGGATGATGACTACATCATCCCACTGGGTGTTGCCGACATCAAGCGCGAGGGGACCGACGCAACAATCGTCGCCTACTGCCGAATGCTCCACTTTGCTTTGGATGCAGCAGAGAAACTTGCAGCAGAGGGAATAAACGTCGAGGTCATCGACCCGCGCACACTCAATCCGCTGGATGCTGAGTGTATAGCCAAGTCCGTTCGCAAGACAGGCAAACTGATTACTGTCTCAGAGGGCTACCCGAGATGTGGTGTTGCAGGTGAAATCGTTCGCCAGACAATTGAATACAAGTTTGACGACGGTTACACAGGGTTCGACTATCTTGACGCTCAGCCGATCATGCTCAGCGGCAAAGACTGCCCGATCCCGATGAGCGCGCCTCTTGAAGACGCATGTGTGCCGACTGTGGCGGATATTGTGGCTGCTGTGAAGGCGATTGTTTAGCTGAGAGCAGATAACAGAGAGTAAGAGAGCCGGCTTCCTTTTGGGAGCCGGCTTTTTTTATTCTTTTGTCAGCTTCTTAATCATCTCCTCGCACTCAGGGTACTCTGCAATAAGAGCTTCGCGGCTGCCATGCTCATAGTCATCATAGTCGAAGGCTGGGGCGACTGTTGTGCCCATAAGTGCATACTTGCCGCCGGGTTTTAGTCGGCTGCCCTGCCATGTTCCTGCTGGGACTACCACCTGCGGAGACTCACCAGTCATAATGTCGCTGCCTATAGTGATGATCGAGTGTGTGCCGTCAGTATGGAGTTGGAGCATCTCCACGGGGTCGCCCGAGTAGAAGTGGAAGATTTCGTCGGTTTTCACCCGGTGCATTGCCGAGTAATGGTTCGGACCGATAAGGAAGTAGATGGCTGTGCACACAGATTTATCATGACCATATTCATCGGGCAAGGCATGAGAAGGTATGATCAGGCTGCTGCGATATGTTTCACGAAAATATCCGCCTTCCATGGGGTGCGCTTCAAGACCCAGCTTTTGGACTATCTCATCAAAAGTCATGCCCTCACCCCACAACCAAATACTAAATCTAAAATACTCAATCTAAAATCCCATGATGCTTCCGCTGGTTTTGGACTCGCGGGGCACAGAGAACGGTTTTTGCATATCGTAGTTGGCGACAAGTTTGTCGAGAGAAGTATCCGCTGTGTCGGCTGCTTTATCGATATTGCCCTGAATGGTTGGATCACCCTTCATCTTTTCGAGAGATGCCAACAGCTTGGACATGTCCTGAGGGTTCATAACATTTACAGCATTGAAATTGACCGCTATCTCGCCTATGGCTCTTGTCTCTTTGAAGATCACGTCGCGATATGTGCCCGAAAACTCCCTGCACTCAGGCGGAGCGGCTCTTTTGTCGAGGTATTGAAGGGTACTGATCCAGTTTTTATACTGGCGATTCAGCTCCTTTTTCGTGTCGGCAAGAGGATCACGAGCCTTTTCACCATCAGGGTCGCCAGCCATATCGATCAAGTTTAGAAGCCCGGAAGCCGCGCCTCCCGCAGCAGCCATGCTGAGCGCTGTAGTTGTGTCCTTCAGCAGCATCTGCCGATGATCCTCTACCTTTTTGACATACGCAAGGTAATCGACAACCTCCTGCGGCGGTTTGGGCTTTGCAATTGCACCTGGGGTCTGCTGTCCGGTCGGAGGAGCGCCGGGAGGAGCATTTAACACATTGCCGCCGTTGGGCGCACCGGCAGGGGCGTTGGTGACATTGCCAGGCGAGGCTGATCCTGACGGGGCATTCGTCACGTTTCCTCTGCTTGCCAGCACAGCGAACACGAGCGCTATAAGAGCGATTGCTGCCAATCCAGCTATTACGTAGACCAGCGGTGAGCGCTTACGCTTCGCCTCCGGTGCCGGTGTTTCTACGGATTTGCCTGCTCCGCAATTCGGGCAGAACTTCGCTCCCTCGGGCAATTGGGCATCACATTTCGGGCATTTCATGTCGATCAACTCCTCGATCACATTATAGCACCATAGCAGGTGGTGGGTGTTAGGTGTCGGGTGAGAAGGGCATGTCCATTACACACCTGAACCCTATATCATCCCGTGCACTGTTTCCGGCTTCAAACTCTTTGAATGAACACATGAATTGATACGGTCTGCTCTGCCTGAATGATCCACCTTTTATCACCATTGCCTTATCCATGCTCGTAGATGTCCACTCCCAGACGTTGCCAGCCATATCCATTACCCCGTATGGGCTGGAACCCATCGGGTGTAGACCTACAGAACTTAAGCTGCCTTGACTGAAGACACTGCATGATAAACGGTCAGATTCCCACACTCCTCCCCAGGGAAAGAGCATTGCGGGCTTGCCTCGCGCGGCTTTTTCCCATTCCTGCTCAGTCGGCAGACGTTTTCCTGCCCATGCGGCATAGCTCTCGGCCATATCATATGTCACATTCACTGCCGGAAGGCTCTCAGAGTCCTTTGGCACAGGGTTGTCTATGTTATATATCCACCCGGCGTTCGCCTCTATTACATAAGCATAGAATTCGGCATTTGTAACAGGGTATTTGTCCATATAAAAGTCGGGCAGTTCAATCATCCTCTGAGGCATTGTATCCGCAAGAGTCGCCGGCTGTATATCAAATCGCCTGCATATTCTCTTGACCTCGTGCTTGCTCAGACCCATGACAAACGGGCCTGACGGGATAAGAATCATACTGCTCATAATAGAGCATTCAACGGCATTTGCCCCAACACCTCTACACAAAAACATTGCGCATTCCAGCGTCTATGTAAATGAGGGTGAACAAAAAAGCGAGGCAGACTTATGAAAGATCAGTTTCCGACATTCCGCGCGTTAGGTAAAAGAATTGCCGACTTAGTGACTAATAAACGGCTTACCAGGCGGCTTGGCAGTGCTTTTATCAAGACCTGCAAAGTGGTGGGTGTACTAATAATCGCTGTCATGATTGTCCATACGATCCTGATGATTGTTTGGGGACGGCAGCTTGCCAGGCGCCTGGATGAGTTGAGAGCATCAGGAATACCTGTTTATTCAGCCGAACTTGCGCCCAAAAATCTGCCGACAAGCAAGAACGGCGGCCTTTTATACGAAAAAGCAATGAGGTTGGTGGGTAACAATGGCGACTATTACAGGTCCCATGACGATTGGAGCCATGACTGTGGTTTGTTCGATGATTTTACAAAGTCTATGCCTGGCTCAGTTGAACGTCAGAAAATGCTGCCCGCAGTGGAAGATGCGCTGAGTCGCAGGGCAGGTCTCCTTTCTATTCTAATAGAAGCTGCTTCAAAACCTGAATGTAGATTCACTACCATAAAATGGGAACAGGGCGCGGGCGCATTATTCCCACAGCTTGGGAACATCCGAAATTTCACGAGAATGTGCGTTGCGAAAGCGCAGGTCGATGCGATAAAGGGCGATATGAATGCAGCAACCAGAGATATCATTCTTGCACTGCGAGTCTCTCAAGCCACTAAAGATGAGCCGATAACGATAGGCGCACTCGTTTCATATGCTTGCTTGCAAATAGCAACAGACGGGCTTGCCGAAATAACAAAGACCCACACATTCACAGTCGAGCAGGCTTTGCGGATTACACGCGAATTGAGCCGAATCGAGCTTGATCCGTCTTTCACCAATGCACTGAATGGTGAGAGCGCAATAACAAACACAACGTTTGACATGATGAGATATGACACAGCAAGATTCTGGGATATGATTTACCTTAATGAGAATATGTATAGAAAAAGCGGACTGAAAAAAGCGGGGATTGCAATCGTTGTTTATCTATGGCGACCGCTATCATACAAGGACCAGATAGTGTGCCTCGATATGTGGAAAAAACAAATGGAACTTATCGAACAGCCGTATAGAATAGGTGTCGGCAAGTATCATAGTCTCGATATTATCAATAGGCTTCCACGTTATGCTTTGTTAACCCGAATCTTCTTTCCTATGTGTACCGGTGTTGTAGCGGTCAGAGACACAGCAGACGCGCGAATTGGAATAGCAAAAACTGCGCTTGCTCTCGAAACCTACCGAAGCGAATTCGGGTCATACCCCGAAAGCCTGACACAGCTTCACAAGACATTCGCAACGGACCCATTCAGCGGGAAGAATTTCGTATATAAGCGCATGGGCAATACATTTATGCTCTACAGCATAGGTCGAAACCTCAAAGATGATGGTGGTCTATCCAAAGAAAACCCAAACAAAGACGAACCCGACGATATAGTGTGGGGTCGGCACATCCAATAGAAAATGAGAGACCGCTCCATAAGTACATTTGATGCGGTCTCTATATTCCATCAATTTTTCGGATGGAATCCCTTGCCCGACGCATCATTTGTGGGTATGATAACGGCAGAGGTGACTAACTATGTCTGCAGCCGATTATGCCGCGCTTACCGCAGGAGCGGCGCTCATAATATTTGTGCTCTGGTTCTTCTTCGGAAGCAAGAAAGGACCAGTGCAGCCTGATGAAGAGATGCAGGAGAGTGTCGAGTCTGACTTCGCCATCACAGGCATACACTGCCCGAGCTGTATGCTCTCAATTCAGAAGGTGCTCTCGCGCACTGAAGGTGTCTCTGAAGTGAGCACCAATTTTGAATCAGCGAAGGCGACAGTCACATATGACCCGCGTGTGCTCACAACAGATGATATTTCCTCTAGAGTCGATAAACTCGGGTATACTGCCACACCTGTTGCCGAAGAACAGGGAATGACAGAGCAGCACACGCCGGATATGGAGACTGAGGTCAAAGATGCGCGCGCCAGGCTTATCGTGTCGACTGCGCTTGCCACACCTGTCCTTATAATATCTATGGTGCTGCCTGTATTCTTCGGCATGAAGATTGTCATGCCCCCGGCGATTTTGGTATATGTCCAGTTCGTCCTTACATCCATTGTGCTATTTTACGCAGGAGGGAGGATATACAAGAGCGCTGTCGGCGCGATAGTCAACCGTGCAAGCGATATGAACGTGCTTATAGCAGTCGGCACTTTCGCGGCATACATATACAGCACATTTGCAGCATTTGCACCGGGTCTTTTTGTCAAATATGGTGTCCAACCACATGTGTATTACGAGACTGTGGCGGTCATCATAACCCTGATCCTCACAGGCAAATTCCTTGAAGCACGTGCACGAAGCCATACATCAGATGCAATCCGAAAACTCATGAGTCTGCAGGCAAAGACTGCGCGGGTCATACGTGACGGTGACGAGATCGACATACCCATTGAAGATGTGCGTGTGGGCGAAAAGATAATCGTGCGCCCCGGCGAGAAGATACCAGTGGATGGTGTGATAACCGACGGCTCGTCTACAATTGATGAGTCTATGATTACAGGCGAAAGCGTGCCTGTCGATAAACAGAGAGGCGACGAAGTTATCGGCGCTACAATCAACAAGACCGGCAGCTTCACATTCGAGGCGACAAAGATCGGTAAAGAGACAATGCTGGCGCAGATAGTCAAAATGGTGCGGCAGGCTCAGGCGACCAAGGCTCCAATACAAAAACTCGCCGATATTGTGGCGGGGATATTTGTTCCTGTTGTCATCTGCATTGCGATTGCGGCGTTTGTTGTCTGGTTTATATTCGGACCCGCGCCATCGATTACATTTGCATTGATATCGTTTGTGTCCGTGTTGATCATCGCATGCCCATGCGCACTTGGGCTGGCTACGCCTACGGCTGTGGCTGTCGGGACAGGCAAGGGTGCAGAGAATGGAATACTCATTCGCAGTGCCCAGGCTCTCGAAACGGCGAGAAAGCTCACAACCGTCGTTCTTGACAAAACCGGCACAATCACACGCGGAGAGCCGTCACTTACAGATGTCGCTGCATTTGGAGACTTTAATCGGGATCAACTGCTGGCGATTGCCGCATCAGCCGAGAAGGGCAGTGAGCACCCTACTGCCGGAGCGATCGTCAAATGTGCTCAATCAGAGAATTTGCAGACATCTTCTCCCACCCGATTCGAGGCCTTCCCAGGAGGAGGTATCAGCGCGATTATAGACTCAAAGAATATACTGATTGGCACTGGAAAGCTGATGAATGAGAACCATATTGACACTTCAATGCTGGATAAATCGGCTGATGAACTTAGTTCACTTGGCAAAACGGTTATATATGTTGCCATAGACGGAGTGTGCTCTGGCCTGATTGCAGTGGCCGATACAGTGAAGCCTGAATCAAAATCGGCTATCGTGCGATTGAAGCGGCTGGGGCTGAAGGTAGTGATGATTACCGGAGATAACCGGCAGACAGCGAATGCTGTCGCATCGGAGGTCGGCATAGATGATGTGATGGCTGAAGTCTTGCCTGGCGATAAAGCAGCGGCAGTAAAGACTATTCAGCAGCGGGGAGGAACTGTCGCGATGGTCGGAGATGGGATAAACGACTCGCCCGCTCTGGCTCAGGCCGACCTCGGTATTGCAATTGGCAGCGGGACTGATATCGCGATAGAGTCCTCCGATATTACGCTTATCAGCGGTGATCTGAACGGTGTTGCAACAGCGATAGAACTCTCACGAGCTACGATGTCGAATATCAAGCAGAACCTGTTCTTCGCGTTTATTTATAACACTCTCGGCATACCTATAGCGGCTGGTGTGCTCTACCCAGCCCTCGGCGTTATGCTCAACCCGATGATAGCGTCTGTCGCTATGGCTGCGAGTTCGCTGTCTGTGGTCAGCAATGCCTTGAGATTGAGAAAATTTGGGGCCATACGCTGAGTATTTGCTGCACGGCAGTCTATATTGAATAGACTACTAAGCAGGAAAACAAGACGATGAAGAATATCAGCCACGATGAGTTGGACAGACAACTTAATGAAAACGGCAACCTTGACAATGTGATAGGCGAGCTTCAAGCCGCTGTAGCATTAAGACCCGATGACGTCCAGATATTGGACAGCCTCGGTTATGCACTGTACCTGGCAGACAGAGATGAGGAAGCTGAAGCTATATATCGAAAGGCACTGTCTATTGACCCCGGCAATGCGCGTCTGCACCAGGGTCTCGGATACGTTTTAGAATGGCAGTGTCGGCACGAAGAAGCTGTTGCTGCCTATAAAGAAGCCATTCGTCTTGGTGCCAATAATGGTGAAACGTTATGGAATGATCTTGGAATCGCCCTAGAAGATGCTGAGAAATACGATGAAGCAATTCAGGCATATCATGAAGCTTTGAAGATCAAACCGGACTATGCGAGCGTTCATTTTAACCTTGCATATCTGTTTCTAAAGATAAAACGCCTTGACGAAGCAGAATCTGAATCGCGAAAGGCAATTCAGCTCAATCCGGAAAAACCGGATTATTGGCTCCAGCTTGGTTATACCCTTGATGACCTTGAAAGATATGATGAGGCAATTGACGCGCTTAAAAAAGCTCTGCGTATTGATCAGGAATATGCGGATGCACATTATAATCTTGGGCATATTTACTCGAAACTGGAACGCCTGGATGATGCGGAGAAGGAATTTCAGGAAGCTGTCCGACTTGACCCGGATGATGCAGATAATTGGGACTGGCTGGGTTATGCGTTTATGGAGTCTAGACAATATGAACAAGCTGTTGAAGCCTATAACAAAGCTCTCTCTCTTGCGCCTGAGAACTCTGATACTCACTGGAGGTTGGGCGACGCGCTCGATGAACTCGGTCGGCATAAAGAGGCTGTTTCGGCTTATCGTGAGGCAATTCGCCTCAAGCCTGAAGAAGATGAGTATATGCTTTGGAACAGCCTCGGTTTTTCACTCGAACATTGCGAAAAAAAAGAAGAGGCAATAGAAGCATATCTTCATTCTATCAGCCTCAATGCAGAATGCGCCGATTCACACTACTTCTTAGCACAAACACTGCAAGAATTGAACAGACTTGGCGAAGCAGAAGCCGAATCACGCGAGGCAATTCGCCTTGAACCTCAAGACCCGGATATGTATTATCAGCTTGGTTTGGTGCTCGAAGACACTGACCGTCATGAAGAATGCGCACAGGTATTCAAAGAAGCTATTCGCCTTAACCCCAATGATTATGGCGCTCATTATAGACTTGCCTGGGCATATGAAAAACTGCGCAAGCTCGATGAGGCAGCAGCCGAATATCGCGAGGCGGCACGTATCAAGCCTGAGAACTGGTGGCCTTATTACAACCTCGCAAATGTAGTTCGCGATCAAGAGAAGTATGAAGAAGCAATTGCGCTTTATAAAAAAGCACTGAAAATTAACCCGGAGGAAGATACTGTCTACTTCAATCTGGGATACTGCTATTCCAGACTCGAGAAGCTGGAGCTTGCCGACCAAGCCTATCGCGAAGGACTTCGCATGAATCCGAATGATGCTGACGCGCACGATGAACTTGGAGAAATTCTACAACGTCTGGGACGGATGGAAAAAGCGGTTGAGGAATATCGTGAAGCGGAACGCCTGAGAGTTGAAAATGAATAATAAAAGTGCCGGAACTCGCCCCTGTTCCGGCACTTTCTGGTTCGCTGCCGACCTGTTTGTGTCGCAAATTATGCAGCTATTCTGCGCAGCCAATACTCCACAAAAGGCATCACATCCACAACTTCGTCCGTAAACTCCGGGCATTCGCTCACCGCAGACTGGCTTACCGGCACGACCACAGCCCCTGCCGTCAGGTCCAAATACATTCCCTCGACAGGGATCAGAGCAGTCTTACCCGATGCATGGCTGGTCACCGCGGCAAATATGATCTGGCCAGTGCCGACATCGGCAAGAAGATCCGACACAGTGCCGAACTCCACGCCATCGGCATCCAATACTCGCCAACCCATTGCGTCGGGCTGGCCGTCTGCCAATTGATATGTAACACGGCTCAGTCTGACCAGGCCGCCTTGTTCCTCTTCGGGAAAGTCAGGATAATACTCCATTGCCTTTACCCTCGCCCAACATTAATCTTGACGGGACGGATTCGCCCGACATAATTTGGTTACCCTATCCTCCCTAAAACGACACTAAATGTGATATAATTCCGCAGATTACAAACCGAGGTGGCATATGCTCAATCTGCAAAAACGCGCTCGAATTCTCACTCTGCTTTTTGTTGTTGTCTCACTTTTTGTCCAACTGCCTGCACTGCATGCAGACCAGCCCAATTACCTTGCACTGACTGTGCTATACACAAACGATATACACGGCCACCTCTTCCCGTTTGACTACAACTGCCTCGGAAAAGCTGAAACCAACGTTGGCGGAGCTGCACGAAGAGCAACGCTGATCAGAGAAATTAAATGCAAAACCACAAATCCGGTTATTGTAATGGATGCGGGAGATGTGTTTACTCGCGGTCCATTGCAGGACCTTGAAGGCAAGCCTGATTTTGATGTTATGAACGCTGTGCCGTATGACATAATGACCCTCGGCAACAATGAGTTTAAGGGAGACAGCTATCTCAACAACCCCAGTCCTCTCGGGCTTGAAATACTGCGTGATCGAATCAAGCAGGCCAGGTTTAACATAATATCAGCAAACGTGATTGAGAAATCGACAGGCACCACGCTGGTGACGCCTTATCATATCTTTGAAGTGGAAGGGATAAGAATAGGTGTGTTTGGTCTCACTGCTCCAAGGGTCGCCAGCTATGCGCAGGCTGTGGATCTACAGCTTAACGACCCAATAGTCACAGCAAAAAAAATGGTTGCCGAGTTATCCGACAAATGCGACTTCATTATAGCGTTGACCCATATCGGTTATAATTCTGATCTTGCGCTGGCAAGCTCTGTGCCCGGAATAGACGTCATAATTGGAGGCGATTCGCACACATGGCTGGATAAACCTACTCTGGTAAGAAATGATGACACAGGCCCGGCAGCCTGCTGGATAGGTGGGACAATAGTCTGCCAGGATGGAGAATGGGGAAAAGCCCTTGGGAAGCTGGACCTATATCTGCACAAGGCAAACAATGGGCGCTACCTGGTAATGAGTTATAAAGATCAAATAATCGATATAGACTCATCAATTCTGCCTGCTCAAGACGTTGAGACCATAATCGACAACTACACAAAGCCGTATATGGTCGAACTCGATACACTTGATAAGGATATCACTTTATCAAATGCACCGGCATGGATTGCCGAAAGGCTGCGAGATGCAACAAAGTCGGACATAGGTTTCCGGCCATACGACGGTGTCGAAAGCGGCCTGAATGCTGGACCAGTCACTGAACTGGATTTACGAAAAATGGTCCCTTGGAATAACAAAGTCGTGGTTGTAAAGGCAAAGGGTGCTCAGATAAGTAAACTCATGTTGCAGCCGAATGCTGCTGTAGTCGGGACTGAGATGCGCGATGGTCAGCTCTATGTCGGCGATAAGAAATTGGACGCTGCATCAATCTATACCGTCGCAAGCGAAGACTATTATGCCTTTGTATCCCCAGCGCTTTCAGGCGCACAAATCACCAAGACTGACTTGAGCACGAGAGACATCTTGCGCGGTTATCTGATGAGTAAGTCGGCTACTATTGGAGTGCAGCAGCAATCTGTGGCATCTCTCCCGAGATGATTGGCGATCAAACCGAGCCATAATATAGCCATGGATAAATCTTCCCTTCATAGCGGTATACTACCAGAGAATGTCAGTATGGCTGGTGGAGGGCATGATGAACGATCAGGCAGATGAGTATTGTAAGCCTAATAGTTCAAGCGACCAATCGTATGATAATCTGATCGCACGGTATCAGGCAATCTCCGCGGGAATAATGGTAAAAGACCCCAGCGGCAGGATTACTTACGTCAACAATGCCGCATGTGAAATTTTTGGTCTCACCTGCGAGGAGATGATCGGACGCAGATCTGATGACATCATATGGCGGACTGTAAAAGCAGACGGTTCACCTCTGCCGTCTGACGAATTTCCCTCAGCATTGGTATTGCAAACAGGAATTCCTCAGCATAATGTGATATTCGGAATATACTCCAGCAAACATGGTCCACGGCGTTGGCTTATGGAAGATGCCGTTCCGATCAGAGACCCGAAAACAGGAAACATAAAAGAAGTAATGCTGACTATTACAGACGTAACCGGACAAGTCCATAACAGAGAAGCCCTTCAAGAAGCTGAAACCAAATACAGGACTTTGATCGAGGAATCTTTGGTTGGTGTATATCTTATTCAGGACAGCAAATTTGTATATGCAAACCCTCGTTTTGCCGAGATCCATGGTTTTACGCAACACGAACTCATCGGGATGAACGCGCAGGACCTTGTAGCCCCTGAGGATCGCGATGTGGTCAGTGATTATATCACAAGAAGAATATCCGGCGAGATAAAAAGCGTGCGCTATATGGTTAAAGGAATGCGTAAAGACGGCACACTAATAGACATAGAAGTCCACGGTTCTTACACACTCTATCAAGGGAAACCAGCAATAATTGGCACGGAACTGGATATCACACAACGCAGGCGAGATGAAGAAACGCTGCGCCTGAACGAGGCTCGACTTCAGACCCTGCTCGAACTCAGCCAAATGACAGATGCAACCCTGCAGGAAATATGTGATTTCGCACTCCAGGAAGCAATCAACCTGACAAAAAGCAAAATCGGCTATCTGGCTTTTGCAAACGAAGACGAGACAGTGCTGAATATGTTTGCCTGGTCGCAATCAGCACGCGAGCAGTGCAATATCCCGGATAAGCCTACCGTATACCCGGTAGAGCACACCGGGCTATGGGGTGAGGCAATAAGGCAGCGGAAAGCCATCATCACGAACGACTACTCGGCTCCCAATCCATACAAAAAAGGACTGCCTGAAGGTCATATTACAGTTAAAAGCCATATGAACGTGCCTGTCTTCGATGGTGAAAAAATAGTCGCAGTCGCAGGAGTCGGCAACAAAGATGAAGCCTATGATGAATCGGATATTCGTCAACTGACTCTTTTGATGGATGGAATGTGGAAACTTTTGCAACGTCATCAAGTCGAAAGGCAGCGCAGGGAAGAGGAATATAATCGCAGGCAGCTCGAAAGAGGATTCGAAACCCAAAAACGGCATTTTTATCGCGAAACCATTCTGAGTGTTACGCAAGGAAAGCTGGATATCTGCGATTCAACTCACATAAGACCATATCTATTGAACGCAATAACCACTACCGATGTATCCGATACTTCTGACGCAAGCAGAGCAAGACACATGGTTAAGGAATTCCTTGCACGGCAGGATATGGAAGAAGAGAGATTGGCTGCATTCGTTATTGCCGTTGGAGAAGCCATCACTAATGCCATAAAGCATGGCAACAATGGCCGAGTTTATGCGGGAGTCAAGGACGATTCGGCATGGGTGGCGGTGGCCGACAAAGGACCTGGGATCGAATCCCTAATCATCCCCCGTGCAACACTTCTTAGGGGGTTCTCAACCAAACCGTCCCTGGGCCTTGGCTATTCGATTATGCTTGAAACCTCAGATCACATACTCCTAAAAACCAGTCCGCGCGGAACAACAGTCGTCCTTGTTAAGAATATCAAGGAGCCTGCAGCCGCGGCAGATAATTTGCCGAGTAGTTGGTATAGCTTACCTGCAATATAAGCCTGCCGCTTTACATCGTGATATAATGTCGATATGAAAACAAGAATCGAGCATGACCTGCTGGGCATGATGGAAGTGCCGGCGGATGCGTATTATGGGATCCATACGCTTCGTGCCCACAAAAATTTCGACCTCTCGGGCATCGAACTTCACCCGGAGCTTATTCGCGCGCTGGCCGAGGTAAAGAAAGCCTGCGCTCTGGCTAACATGCGCACCGGCCACATAAACAAGCGCATAGCCGAGGCAATAACCGGGGCATGTGACGAAATAGCATCAGGTCATCTTCACGATCAGTTTATTACTGATGTTTTCCAGGGGGGTGCGGGGACATCGGCCAATATGAATGCCAACGAGGTAATCGCCAACCGTGCGATTGAAATCCTCGGCGGCATAAAGGGCGATTACAGCATCGTTCATCCGCTCGATCATGTGAACCTGGCTCAATCTACAAATGATGTCTTCCCGACAGCCGTCAAGCTCGCCGCCATACGCCTGCTGATCCCGGTAAGCAAAGCAGCATCTCAATTGCAGCGTGCTCTTCAAGAGAAAGAGAATGCGTTCGCATCAGTGCTCAAAACTGGCCGGACAGAGATGCAGGACGCTGTGCCGATCACTCTTGGGCAGGAATTCGCAGCCTGGGCACAGGCTGTTCAGCGTGACTGGTGGAGACTGTATAAAGTCGAGGAGCGTCTGAGACAGGTCAATCTCGGCGGGACCGCTGTGGGCACTGGACTCAATGCCGATCAAAAATATGTATACATCGTGGTCGATATACTCCGCGAGATCACGGGTGTCCCGCTTGCGCGCGCTGAAAATATGATAGATGTAACTCAAAATACTGACGTGTTTGTGGAGGTATCCGGGCTCATCAAGGCGGCTGCGGTAAACCTCGCAAAGATAGCTTCAGACCTGCGAATACTCAGTTCCGGTCCCAAAGCCGGAATTGGCGAAATAAAACTGCCGGCCTTGCAGGCTGGAAGCTCTATAATGCCGGGTAAGGTGAACCCGGTCGCAACTGAGGCTGTGAGCCAGGCTGCGTTCCAGATAATGGCGAATGACCATGCGATCGCAATCGCGGCTATGAGCGGGCAACTTGAACTCAACGCATTCCTGCCGATGCTTTCGCACAATCTCTTCCAATCGCTCCAATTGCTCCAAAGGTCATCGCTGTTGCTGGCTGATAAGTGTGTCAGTGGGATAGAGGTTGACTCCGAGCGCTGCTGCGCTCTGGTTGAAGGCAGTTTCGCAATTCTCACTGCATTAAGCCCGCACATAGGTTATGAGGCTGCATCCGAACTTGCACTTGAAGCTGAAAAGATGGGCAAAACTATCCGGCAGGTCGCGCTGGAAAAGGGTATATTCACCAAAGAGCAGCTCGATAAGATCCTTTCAACAGTCGAGATGACTAAACCTGGGATTGCTGGGGCAAAAGCCAAGACGAACAAATAATTCTTAATCCTCCTCAACTACTTCTTTAAGCAGACTTGCAAACGTCGCACACTATGCCACACCGCCACATTTATACGGCAATCAGGCAATAACATTTCGTATTTTGCGCATTGGGGTAATAGCGTTTTCGACGTGGAGATCGCCGATCACCGTATAAGGAGGAAAGAACGCGATGTATCTTGGAAAACTGCGCACCACATTTTTGATCGTAATGCTGTTTTTGATGCTTTCACTTCAGACAATGGCCGCCGTGGTTTATGTCAAATGGGATTCGAGAGGAAGACAGGATGGGAAAACCTGGAGGACTGCCTACCGTTCAGTTATTACGGGAATTGCGTCGGCACGTATCGGTGATGAAGTATGGGTAGCTGAAGGGACATATGTGGTCCAACCTCTTGCGCTGAAGCAGGAAGTTGCCCTGTATGGCGGTTTCTGTGGAAACGAGACCTCCAGAGACCAGAGAGATTATAACCAATACTTCTCCATACTCGACGGTAATATGCAGCGAGAGACTGTATTGGCTACTTACGGATTGACTGAGAGCGCCGTACTCGACGGCTTTGTGGTCACTAACGGAATAGGCGAATACGATGTTTATGGCAACTATCACGGTGCCGGAATCCTCTGCTGGGGTTCGCCGACAATTACACACAACTACATTGCAGGCAACAATGGCGAATGGGGCGGAGGAATTTATATCGGACCGAATGCTGCCCCGCTTATTGCCTATAACAGCATTGTCGGCAACAGCGCTTACGTTGGAGGCGGAATCTGCTCGGCCAGCGGAGGAGCCGCAACAGTTACAAACAACTATATCGCATACAATAGCGCATACTGGGCAGGAGCTATATATATCGCAGCCTGTCCTTCTACCATAAGCAACAATGTGATCGCGATGAATACTTCCGGTGCTGAAGGTGCCGGCATATTAATGGAAGATGGCTGCACTACACTCATTGTGAACAATACCATCGTTGACAATGAAACAGGTGAAGGCATAGATGGTGGAGGAATATACAGCGATAGTTCCTCACCAACGATTGCAAACAACATAATTGCTTTCTGCTCATCGGGGATTTACAGTACCAATGCTGCTCCAGTTCTTCACACAAACGATGTATACGGCAACACAGACTATGATTATAGTGTATTGGTGTCGCACCCATCGGACCTGAATGTCGATCCCTTGTTCAGGGACTATCTTGGCGAAGATTATCACCTGCTTGCAACGTCGACGCTTATCAATGCCGGAACAGATGCTGATGTGCCGCCTGATTGGCCTGACATGGATGGTCAGGACAGGATTAATGGCGCTGCAGTCGACATCGGAGCGGATGAAGTGTATGTGGCCGAAACACCGGTGATAACTCCCAATACCGGCTCGTTTAACGACTATGTGACAGTCACTATCACAGACGCCACACCCGGAGTGACCATACGCTACACCACCGACGACAGCACGCCAACTCGGACTAACGGCACTGAATATACTGGTCCGTTTTCTATATTCGGGGTGCAGGTGAAGGCAATAGCTTACTCCGATGCATATGACGACAGCGCAGAAGCCGATACATCATTCACCTGGCAGATGCCGACTCCGACATTTGATCCGCCTGCAGGGACATATACTTCGATATGTGTATCAATTAACTGCTCAGTTCCAGGCGCAACAATTTACTATACTACTGACGGTTCTGATCCAACAAGTTCAAGCCCGGTGTACACTGATCCTATACAAGTCAATGTCACAACCATACTTAAGGCAATGGCTGCAGGAGCCGGGTGTCTGGACAGCGATATCGCTACGGCTGTCTACAATATCGCTCCTTGGGGGCCGTCTCTGGTCGGTCTGTCGCCGACGAGCGGCACATTCCTCAGCTATTTGACGAAATATACGATATCCAGTGAATACGGCCATGGTCGAGGCTATCAGTATTTGCGCAACTGCATAATGCTCATCAATACCAGTATGAGTGGAGCCAATGGGATATATCTGCGTTATGATCAGAAAACTGGAAGGATCTACCTCAGAAACGATACCGATACTGCATGGTTGGGTGGATATCTACCCGGTTCAAGCTCGACCCTGCAGAACAGACAGGTAATCGTTTACTTGGGAGATACAAGAGTGCTGAAAACAAAATATAATATTACAGTGCAGTGGCGAATAGCAATCAAAAATGCGCTGCGCGGCACAACTTGCGGGGTTTATCTGTATGCAGATGATATCAACAATCTGAATACCGGATGGAAGCAGTTCGGAACATACGACATATTATAAACCCGGCTTTGTGATAAATTTGCTTTTTAAAATCGGAGATAATTATGCAAAAAGCCCCCGCGGGAGAGAGTGGCGGGGGCTTAATGGCAGCGCCTATTTTATGCTTGCCAGGACGCTGCACATCAGAATTGGCCGCCGGATGTGGACGACCCATCGGGTGGAGGTCCACCAGGTCTGCCCTGTCCACCGGGACCACCAGGACCGCCGGAAAATGTGGTAGCCGACTGGAGAGCAGTGATCTGATCGGCAGTCAAAACCTCTCTTATCTGTACCCACACATTTATGCTTGCGGTCACAACAGCCGCTTCCGCCTTCTCCGCCTTTGCTGCGGCATCAGCCACTGCATCGGCATCATATGTTGACGCAAATAAGGCTTTGCGAAGAGCCTGCGCCGCCGAACTGGACGTCTTTTGAAGCGACTGAACGGTCGTATTGCCCTCAGTCAAGACCGTCTTCAGGCTGCTCACCTGATCTTCGGTGAGATCGAGCTGCTCTGCCAGCCGATCGATCATGTTGGCCTGCGGCGGCATCACTGTCATCACTACGCTGGACATTCCCACCCCGCCCTGTCTGGGACCGCCCTGTTGACACCAAACCGGTGTCATACACAAAATCATCGCCAGCACTAATCCAATCAAAACTTTGGTCTTCATTTCGGACTCCTCCTTCGAAAATGCGGAGCATTTTCGTTCCCTTCGTGGCGAACACAACAACGCTGCAAAGCAGTCACGAGAGTGTTCATGCCACGATTCCTGATGAAAAGTTCAGAATCAATCTGACTGCTTTAATGACTGCAGAAAGCCCGTCATTTCGACGGTCGCTTTCAGTTGCTATGACGCATATGCGCCTGCCGCCAGTTCCGCAAATTCATCACAACTGCATCACAGTTAGATTTAAGTTGCATCACTCTAAAAATCGCTTGATCATGCCGTTTGCCGAATGACCCTGCGCATGCTAGAATCGAAGTGGTTATAGTCAGAAAATGACGAGGAAATCATGCTTATTGAGATCGTTGATGATGATGCCGATCTGATGGAAGGCCTTCGCTGGTATCTGGAAGCCGAGGGATATGAAGTTATATCGGCAACGGACGGCCAAGCGGCTGTTGAACTATTTAACGATAGAGGTCCCGACCTTGTAATTCTGGACATCATGATGCCGAAGATGGATGGGGTCAAAGTATGCGAGATTATACGCCGCTCTTCGGATGCTATGATAATGATGCTCTCAGCCAAAGACGGCGAGATAGACAAGGTCCGAGCACTTAAGAACGGTGCCGACGACTACGTAACCAAGCCTTTCCACACATCCGAATTACTTGCAAGAGTTGAGGCACTGCTGCGCAGAAAAGGCCGCAGTAAGCCACCGGATGCTTCATACCGTTGGAACAACCTGGAGCTTTGCGTTGCCGAGCACCGCGTCAGCGTGGATGAGGTTGCAGTCGAGCTTACTGCAATGGAATTCAATTTGCTTGCCTCACTTATGGGCAGCCCGCAGATCGTGCTCTCACGCGAGCATCTGGTGGAAGTAATATGGGGAAATGACTTTTACGGCGAACTGCGTCTGGTCGATAATTTGGTATACAGACTGCGCGAAAAACTCATAGGCGCAGGATGCGTAGATTTTCCTATTGCGACAGTGAGGGGAGTCGGATATGCGTATCGTCCCTAGAGTTAATGTCCGCGTCAGCCTGACTATGGCAATATTGTTGACCATTGTATTGAGCTGGGTCATCAGCGCAGGAATCACTAACTATTCCAACTATCTCAACATCCGCTCATTTCAGCAGGAGATGGTAAAGCATCCTGAACTCTATCCAAGGCCTATGCCGGAACCTAAATTTGGATGGATGGAATTCTTGAGTGGACGCACCCCTTTTCCTCCCAGGCATGAACGCCATCTTCCACCAAATCCGAAAATTATGGACAATTTCAAACCACCAACTGAACGAGAGCCCATCAGAAAACCTCCAAGAGACTCATTCATACCATTTGATCTGAAGTGGTCTTTTATTAGACTTGGAGTAGCTCTCGGACTGGCAGTCCTTGCAGGAGCCTGGCTTGGGCGCAGGTTTACCCGGCCGCTCTCACAATTGACGAAAGGCGCCGAAGCATTTCAATCCGGTGATTTCAATTACCGAATATCGGTCAGTGGCAAAAGTGAGTTTTCTGAGGTTGCCGAATCAATGAACGATATGGCCAGGCAGGTTTCTGATCAGATCAATCGTCTTGAAAAAGATGCCGAACGCAGAAGACAGTTTCTTGCCGATATAGCGCACGAATTTCGTAGTCCGGTAACCACTATGCGCACTATGGCAGGTGCTCTTTCAGACGGAGTCGCAGATGATCCCGAACGTAAGGAAAGAGCTATATCTGCTCTGGAGGACACGTCGGAACGCCTTCTTCGTTTGGTAAGGGATCTGATGGAATTGGCCAAAATTGATCTTGATGAGTTCCCACTCAACGTTCGTGAAGTGGAAATAAGAGAACTCGCTGCATCTGTTATCCACTCACATAATCCGGAAGCTGTCCAAGCCGGAGTTATTATTCAGCCACTGACTGAGGGGAATCCAATTATCGCAGAGATCGACCCCGATAGAATTACGCAGGTGCTCGACAATATTATAGACAACGCGATCAGTTATGCCGGTGAGGGGTCGCGTGTGGATATGACTCTGGAGGACGGCGAGCAGATCAAAATCGTCATCAAGGATACGGGAAAGGGCATTAGGCGTGAGGATATCGGCAGCGTGCTCGAACCGTTTTATCGAGCGGATGCGGCCAGGACACCCGGTGACTGCCACTCTGGTCTGGGACTGAGCATTGCGAGCAGACTGGTTGAAGCGCATGGTGGGATACTGAGCATTGTCAGCGAAGAATGCAAGGGGACTACGGTGACTATTGTAATTCCAAAAAGGTGAAATTCAGGCTCGGAAGTGATATGATGTTATAGTGAAATGCCAATCGGGAGGATTACATATGGCGGAGTTGAAAGTCGGAGATACGGTGCAGGTCAAAACAAGAGAGGTCACAAATGACGATGTAAAGAGCAGCCTGTACTTCGCGTATTTCGCTGGACTTGTTGGAAGTGTGGACAGAGTATATGATGACGACACGGTATGCGTTGACATAGATATTGACAGCCTGACAGAGGATGCACGCAAGAGGCATCTTGACACTCAGGAGTTCGAGAGAAAAAGATGGCTCAACGGCCTATCGGGTGAAGCTCGAAACAGGCTTTCTGAAGACCAGAAAAAACTCACTATAAGCTATAAAATACTCGTCTCAAAAAAAGACCTGGAACCTACAAAAGGACCTAAAAAGAAAGCCGGCCAGACATCTGAAAAAGCAGGTTCGGAAAAAGATAATGCCGCCGGTCATCAGGGTCCCGCTCGGGCACCAGACCCGGATGAGACTGAAGACCAACCCGTCAAGCGCCTGAGCGAGGCTGACCTGGCCGCTAAAGAAGAAGAGTTTCTGCGCTCTCTTCAAGACCGCTCTCATTAAAGAATCCTTTTTGAAATCCACAAATTCACGCTAACACATCCTTATCCTGCGTCAATTCAAGCTCTGCCATCTGTGCATCGTTAACCTCCAGCCGCTTCTCTCACCAGCAGAAATGATGTAATTTATACGACAGCATTTCAATAACGAAGGCAAAGCGCTATACTATAGATACCCTGCTAAAAATATTATACTTTTGAGCTCTAGAAACAATGGATGAAATAAAACACATCGAAACAACCTCATTGAAACGTAATCTGGAATGGTTCGACAAGTCCGGAATAATGGACCCTGCAGACGGAAGTTGGGGAGTAGGCGAAAGAATAGCCCTGACCCAAAACAACTCCGCACTCGAAAAAATGATGCGTGATTTTCCGAACTATACGTCCTGCGATGGATATCTGGTCTTTGAACACCGCCGTCCAGACTGCAATTTTGAGGCGGCGCTAATGTTTCTGCTTGCATCAGAGGTCTTCGAGGACGAGCGGATGTCTGCAGTTGGAAGCAACATCATCCACTATCTTCATGCAAGGAGCGGCCAGCGAAATAAAACTGATGAGACCGTGCCGCGAGGAATGTGGCGCTGGGCAGCGGGTCAGTGGTGGCCGTTATACTATGTAGATGACAACGCCTGGAATGGAACGCTATCGATAATGATCGGCACGAGGTATTCCTGGCTCAATGAGAAATATGCTCTTATTGAAAGGGGAGTAGAAACGATCGAGTCGCTGCAAGAGTGTATTCAGTCATTCTTTGACGGCAACAAGCCGCAGTTAAGCGGCTCAAAACTATCCCCCCATTTTATGGGGCTGGCACTTATGGCATTTGCTCACAGCTGGCAAATATCCGAAAACGCCGCTTTGCGCTCGACTGCGCTGGAGTATATTGACAAAGTTCAGGACAAGAAAGATGAATTTTCGAGCAGTGAGCACGGCTATTATTTGATCGGCAGCACATGCTGTGCCGCCACTTTGGGTGATGAATGTTTCCTGAAAGAAGCCGGAGCGAGCGCGGATTATATTGTGTCCGTTATGTCCCCTGAAGGGGCGATTCCAAGCGAATACGATGAGGCTCCCATCGGCAAGAGTCTCGTGGACACTATCTATACTCAAAACTGGTGCACCATCGGCCTGCACGCAATATGGAAGCTGACCGGCGATAAAACCTATCGCGAGGCTTATGAGCGATCAGTCCGCCTGCTTGCAAAAATACAGGATGACACCCCTGTCCCACACCTTAATGGCTGCTGGCGAGGAATGTATGATATGAAAAAGCACGCCTGGGGCGGAGGCGATAAATACGAAGGTGGAGCCAACAGCATATACAGCGGCTGGACAAATGCCCCAATTTCATTCACGTTCGCGATGGATATACTTGGGCTTTCACTGCTGCCATAAAAGGATATGTGATGAATACAGTTTTAGATTCTTACGCAGATATCTACCGCAGTGCTCTTGTGAGCGATTGCATTCCCTTCTGGGAGAAGAACTGCCCGGACCGTGAGTATGGCGGCTATTTCGACTGTCTCGGTAGGGACGGCAGCGTCTATGACTCTGAGAAGTTCATGTGGATGCAGTGGCGCAAAGTGTGGATGTTTTGCGAGCTGTACAACAAGTTGGAACCGAGGAAGGAGTGGCTCGATCTGGCCAAACTCGGGTACGACTTTCTTACAAAACATGGACGTGATGAGAAAGGGCGATACTACTTTTCTCTTGCCCGCGACGGCAGACCCGCCATGGCGGCATATTCGGTTTTCTCCGATTGTTTTGCTGTAATGGGTTCGGCTGCATATTATCGCGCAACCGGTGATGAAGACGCTCGCAAAGAGGCCCTGAGAGCATTTGATAATTATCTGTTGTGTGAGACAAAACCCAAAGGCGAGTGGACAAAGGAGATGGAAGGCATCGAGCCGATGAAAGCGCTCGGCTTTTATATGATGAAGGCTAACCTAATGGCTGTGCTTGATGAGTGCATCGGTGGCATTGACGCCTGCTCCGAATCCATCAACACAGTGCGAATGGTAATGGACCTTTTCTGGAACCCTGAGTTTCAGGTCATGTTCGAGAATGTCAGAGATGACAGATCATTTGACCTCGATTCAATGCGCGGTCGTCATCTCAACCCCGGTCATGCGATAGAAGCCATGTGGTTTATTATGAATATCGCTGCAAGAGCCGGTGAAAATGATCTGGTGCAGCGCGCAGCAGATATCATTCTCGCAGAGCTTAAAAAGGGCTGGGACCCCGATCACGGCGGCATCTTTTACTTTATGGACGTTCTCGGAAAACCTCATCTGGAGCTGCAGTGGGATATGAAACTGTGGTGGGTACATAACGAGGCGCTGATCGCAACTGCAATGGCATACAAACTGACCGGAAGTGAAGAGTCGGCTGAATGGTTCAAGCGCATTCATGACTGGGCATGGGAAAGATTCCCCGACCCTGAATACGGTGAATGGTTCGGCTATTTGAACAGATACGGCGAGCCGACACACATGCTCAAAGGCGGCAAGTGGAAGAGTTTCTTTCACCTGCCCAGAATGCTCTTTGTATGCTCCTCTCTCTTT
Organism: bacterium; assembly: GCA_021371935.1. NCBI lineage: Bacteria > bacterium. The sequence continues at coordinate 67,727 of JAJFVF010000009.1, read as the reverse complement.
AGCAATACATACTTTAAGAGCAAATAGTCTGTCACAGTAATACTTCTGGTTCAGGATTCGGAAATCCTGAACCAGTATGCACTTCGGGGATACCTGGAAGTATTTTTATAGTTGGTGTTTGATAGTAGCCCAAGACTTTTCATAGTCGAAATCGGGAGTGCGTTCGTCCGTATGACATGACCGACACCTTTCCTCGCCGACTGAACCATAGCCCGCTACAGGGTTCTTCGAGTGCTCGACACCGGGACCATGGCAGGCCTCGCACTGAACATTCACCAACTCCGGCGTGTCGTTCTTGTTGGAAAAACCATTTCGCATATTTGCCCCAGTGACATGGCAGCTTACACACTCAGGATCAAAGCCTTGATTAGTGGCCTCGAGAGTTGCCATAGCATGGGCATGCAGAGATTTCGACCACGTATCGTGAATATCCGAGTGACATTCTTTACACTTTTTATCACCGGCAAATGGTGACTTATACAGACGCTCGCGCATATCTTTTACTTTCAGACCACGATTGACCAGCATCACTTCCATATCACTTTTCATCTTCTTTGCCCGTGAAAGCACTGCCTGAGCCACATCCTCATTATAATCATCGTATATCTTAACCATAGCCGGATCCTCATCATATCGCCGGTCAAGGTAAAACAGCTTATGAGTTGCGCTATCGATCTTTTTGCCTGCAAGCCCGATATCGATTCGGCCAAGGCTCCAGTTCGTGCTTGTCTGGCACTTGATTATGACAGTGCTGCCTACCTTATCCACTGGTGCGTTGACTTCATTGGTCTTCTTGTCGGGAAAAAGAAAATCGCGGCCTCCAAAATGAGTACACAGCACCAAATCCACCCCTTTTACGCTGGCCAGTCTGGCCGCAGTGTCGGACGAGCCATGATAGACTGCAACAATTAAGTCCGACGTCAACCGCATTTTGGGCACGAGTTTTTTGAGTGAGGCGACAGGGTCGGTCACTAGTTGATTGATGCCGCGTCTTCTCAGCTCCCCAGTGATGGCGTCATCGAGCACGCCGATAACTCCAACTTTGAGATTGTCCTCAGTCTTGAATATTTTATATGGAATGTAGCCGCCCTGACTGCTGCACAAATCGGGCACGTTGGCACAGAGCATAGGCACTGACTTGGTATCAAAATAGTCGAGGTAATTTATACCCGATCTGCCGAGTTCCATCTCGCCAGGGACCATTGCATTATAGCCAAGGAGTTTGAGTGCGCCGGATGTGACCGATGCCTTGAGCTTGGCCTGGAAATCATCTCCGGCTGTTGTGTCACCGCCCTCGATCAATATGACATTGCGATTATTCTTTCGAATAGACTTGAGCAGCGTCAGCTCACGTCCATAACCTCCGAACTGGAATTTGGTGCAGTTGCAGGACCTGATCTGCCCCCGCGCACAGGACGTGTATAGCAGAACCAACGATGAGTGTTTTGATGTCTTTTGTGCAGTCTTCTTGACAGCGACAGCTTTTTGTGGTTTCGAAGCCTTCATGGCGGGAGACACGGACGCAAGCAAGAATGCCGTTACTAATAAAACCGGGATTTTCATCGTCAATTGCCCCTTTCATCATCAGCTAAGCAATTTACATTGCACGAGTGCTTGCGGTAACAGTGGTGTAGACCTATAACCTTATGCAAGCAACTTACCACGAATTACATAGAGCTCGTTTTTTGCAATCTTTAGCCGACGCCAATTAAAACGACGTCGGCATTATAGGTTATCCCTCCAGGCACAAAACCTGGAGGGATGCAGATGAATCGAGACTAGCTCGACTCCTTTTTCTGTTTTTCGATTCTAGCTTTTGCTCTGCGTTCAGCTGCTGCAAGTCCAGATGCAGCTTTCATCTCATCAGGCATCTGTCTTATCGCATACCCCTTCGGAAGTTCGAACTGAGAATCAGCAATGGCTTTGCCGACTTCATATTTGGTATACATGGCGGTGAGCGTGTCCATCTTAGCCCGCTTGCCCCTAACGAGGAGTTTGACGGGCTTTGTAGATTTGTCGTCAATCCAGATTCTGCACTGACGCCTTGAGACAGAGTCCATGTATGAGTAAATCGTGCACTCCTTCTCATTCACGACCTCTCTGCCGCATTTCTCCGCTTTTACCGCTTTCAGAAATACCTTGATTGAACCTGCGGGACCGGGAAAAATCGCCTTGGGATTGCTGCGAGACGATTCCTTGGAGTACTTGGCAGCAATTTTGTTCCAGGGATGGATGAGAAACGTTCCCTCGGCATTTTTCATAATGCATACAGGAAGCCGTTGACTCTTGCCCTCCCAGCGCATGTAATTTCCCTTGATCCACATTTTCCTTACTCCGCAATTGCCGAAAGCAGAAGATTGAAGCTTGACCTCATAGTGAACAGTTGCAGGTGCCGGTGCATTTGCACCGGTAGCTGCGCCTACGGAAAGAATTGCGCATATACAGAAAAGATAGATATTCGTTCTCAAATCGTTCCTCCTGTCTGTCGTTGACCTGTCAATAACAGCCGCTGTCGATTTCCTCCGAGCCCCTTGGTGATAAGCTCTGAATTCCGCAATTCAGTGGATTAGTTTTGCATTATTGATTGTTTTGGAGCCGCCGAAGCGGCTCCAGACCGCTATCTGATACCTTAGTCCTTGCTGGGATTGCCTATGCCTGTGGTCTGCAAAATGTACTCCACATCACACAGGAGCTTGCAGCAAGCAGGGTTCTCGTCGCTGTTGGCGATACCCGTGCCGAGACCGGTCGGGTTCGGCAGGAGCGGCGAATCAATAATACAGGCATCCATAACTTCCAACTCGAACTCGGCAAGCTGTGCAGCCGCCTCAGCAAGATCGCCCGCATCGTATGCTTCCTGGGCTGCGTCGATCTTGACAAGCAGCGCCTCAAAGAGAAGTTCATCAGAAATCAGAGGCACTTCGTCCTTGCCGAACGGCAGCTCATGGAACAAGTAAAGCAAACTCCTCAAGCTGTCGAGATCGGCATCGACATGCCATTCCCACTGCTCGGCATGCACCCATGCAGCCGGGTTCGGACCGGTTCCATCATCATCCCATGCCACCGGCGTTCCATAGAGAATGCTCAGCGTGAAAACAGTGGAAGGGCACTCATACATGAGCGGCCACCACAGCCTGATGTTGGCTGTGCCCTGCTGAGTCACTTTGTGCGCAGGAAACACATCGGCGCACTGCACGATCTCAGGTGTCTGCTTGGTGAACGTAGTATTCTTGATAGTATAGGGTATTGCCGGTGACTGCTGCGCAGCGGCAATATAGTTCGGCCAGTCAGTTCCACCTGGAACAATGCTGAGTATGCCGGGTGCTGCATTGATGACCGGGTCTCCTGCATATGGATCCGCTATTGTCAGATAACCCAGATAAGCACGGCAAACATCATCTGTTTCACCAGCTTCAAGAACAGGGCATACCTGCTCCACCTCGAAGTAGTGAGTCAGCGCCGTGCTTGTGACTCGAGCAGCAAACAAAGGCACAGAGCAAACTAATGTCAGTGCCAGAACAAGAAAAATAATCCTTCGCATCGTATAGCCTCCTTTGAGGTAAACAGAAATTGATTCGCGCCGCTAAAGTGCAATTAAGACGATATCTGAACGCGAGCGGCACCAACACGTCAGTTCGTCGCCGCCATCCAGCGCTACGACCAGAAAGCGGTTGTCCCACCCATTACGAGGGACCGTCTGTTTGACCATCTTCGACTAACAACACCACCTCCTCATCGGGCTGTTGACAGCCTTGCGACCACATCGGAGGCTTGACACGCAGATCAAACCTATATACAATGCGCATGGCCGACAAAGCGATCCCTACCCATGACCGTTCTTGGAGGCCACGGCTGAGAAGGCATACTTCTCAGCCTTTCATTTTTACTTGACAGGTTGCGCACGGCTTACGCCGCTGACCGGCTTCCATAATTGTCCGCCGCGGCCTCTGCGGACGGACCGGAAACCGTATCATCGCTTACTGAGCATTTGCAGAAAGGCCCATCAGCCCGCCGCATTTACCAGCCCAGGCAAAATACCCAGCAACCGCATAGTTTCAAACCTGCCATACATAAAACTACATCATATTGTCACAGCCTCTGCTATTATGATTCACCAGCTCGACCATATTGTATTGCTGAGTATAAATAATATAGCTCTACTATATGCAAATCAACGAAAATGTATAACTTAATTATGACGATGTGGCACGTTTTTTGCAGTGGTTGTAATTGCATCACGATTCAAGGGTAGGGATCAATATGCCAATACTTAATGCTCGTCTCAAAGGCTGTTTATGCACAGCCTCAATCTTGATTGCCGCAGTATCAGCTTTTGCTGTCCGCGGCAATTGCCTGCAGCCAGCCTCACAATATAGAGGAAACACACTGCGCACAGGACAGATCGGCTATACAGCGACATACTCTCCTGGGCTCGACTGGCAATACTCGACTGGGACCACATGCAGCGCATCACCCATTATTGCATCAAACGGCACGGCTTATTTTGGCGCATATGACAGGTATTTCTATGCCGTGGAGGGCAACGGATCGCTTGCATGGCGCTCGTCCAGATACTCCTCGTCAATCATCGGCAGCGCGGCTGTCGCAAGCAATGGAATCATATACTTTGCAACACTCAGCGGTTCCATATATGCGTTCAACTCTGACGGAACATCGAACTGGGCATCACCGTGCAAAATTGCAGGAGCAGTAAACGGTTCCATGTTGATAGGAGAAGACGGGACGCTTTATGTTGGCTCGGACAACAACCGCATATATGCGGTCGATTCTAGTGGAGCGATCAAGTGGAGCTACTACACGGGCGGGGATATTACACGCGCCTTAACTATGTCGGCTGACGGAAGTGTGATATATGCGCCGTCACAAGACGGCAGAATTTATGCCGTCAGCTCAAACGGCATATTCATCTGGAAATCGGCTGTGATTAATCCAAGCAATAACTGTGCGGTCGGCCCCGATGGTACTATATATGTAGGAACAGCCAGCGGATCACTGGTGGCATTGAATTCGGATGGCTCGACAAAGTGGACATATCCTACGCAGGGCAGGACTATTACAACAGCGCCCGCCGTCGGAGCTGATGGCACTATATATGTCGGTGCACAGGACACCTGCTTGCACGCTATAAACCCTGACGGCACGCTAAAGTGGTATTACCGCACCAACGCTGCCATATATTCCTCGCCAACTCTGGATGCGGACGGCACAATAATTTTCGGCACATACAGCGGAGATATTGTGTCCATTGACCCCACTGACGGTTCGCTGAATTGGAGCAGAAGCATTGGCGCAACTATATACACTTCTCCGACAATCGGCAGCGACGGAAGTATATTTGTTATGGACTCAGAGGGAAGACTTTCCAAGTTCTCCGGACCTGTCACATCGTCCAATCCAACAACACCGGAACCATCTGCTTTCGTATCATTGGCAGCAGCTTTGGCGGCTCTGGTTTCTTTGAAACTGCGTAGAGTGCGTGTTTGAAGTGACTGACGGCTGTGCGCTTACTTTCTGAATTCGTGGCCGTCGAGCAAAATTTTGGCGATGTCGTAGTACATTTTCATCCGTGCGGAGAAACCTCTTATAAAGCCCAGTTTCTCTTCTTTCATATGATGGGTGCAGCCGGTAAGGCTTACACGGCTGACTTTTAAGTTGCGTGAATGAAAATACTTGGTGATAGCAGTCTCCACCCCTGAACGCACACCATCGAGGCCGGGTATATCCAGAAATACATCGCGGCGCATTGCACGCTGGCCTGAGATATATGGAGTGAGAAATTGTGCAAGGTCGGTCGCACCTCTGCCACCGCTGAATATTCCAATAGCCATATCGGTTTGGCCATCGGCGACAGGCTGTATTATGGCATCAACTTTCTCACCATCCATACCGACCAGATCGGCGTCAAGAAAAAGTATGACGTCCGCATCAGTGCCGAGAGCACCCGCGCGCATAGCCCCGCCCTTGCCTCGGTTCGCATCCAAGTGCATCACACGCACACATGGGTCGGATGAGACCAGTTCATATGTGCCGTCTGTCGAGCCGTCACTGACCACGAGTATCTCGTCTACAGACTGAGCACTCTTTATTGCCTCCAGCACGACCGATATCCGGTCTTTTTCATTATATGCCGGCACCACAGCCGCTACTTTCATGCTGTTACCTGTTACCCGTTTTTTCGCCGCTTACTTCCTGCTTGCTATTCTTCTCGATCTTTGCTTCTTCGGAGATATCGTTCCAGGCTTTCTGGAAGGTGCGAACAGTCCTGTCTCGGGCATTACCCAGAAACACAGCAGCATCTCCGACAATATCCTTAGTAACATCATTAGCCGAATTAAGACGTTTCAAAGCCTTGTCAAGTTCCACTTGAGCCTGCTGAGGTTTCTTTTTGGCTATAAGTTCTTTTGCATTCGTGGCATAACGCTGAGCTTCGGCAAGAGCCGTCACAAGATCGGGCTTTGCTGCATTCTTTGCCTTATCCTGAATATGTACCCTGGCTGATATGGCGCGAACTTCGCTTCTGAGCTGCTCGATACGCCACTGATCGTAGCCGATTATCAGCAGCACTAATATAAAGAATAAACATCCCATTCGTTTCATTTTCTAACCATTCCCCCAGCCCTTGAATCAACCGGCGGCCATTATATCTCTATTACCCTCAAGGGCATGAACAAGCCTGGCAATGACAGTCTTGCCGCCATAGACCTGTTCACCCACAGCGACGTTGAACTCGACATCATCCGAAAAGATTACCAGATCGACCTGACTGCCGCGCTCTATGAACCCCAGTTTTTGGGAATATTCCAACCTCTCGCCCGGCTCCACAAAGCACCTTATCTTTGCCACGAACTTATCGGCAATCAGCACAACGGCCATCTTGAGGCCGTTGCAGTCGACGAAAATAGTGTTCCGCTCATTTTCAAGATGATAGCGGCGGGCGAACATGTCCACCATCTTCCTCAGCCAGACAACCCTGATATACTCCCAAAGATCGAGCATGGGCAAATTGACTTTGGCGCTGACCCGATGTATATTCTCGACCGTGCCGGGCAGAGGAGTATAGTTGAAGTGTACGTCGAGCGGGGACATGTATATGCCTATTGCCCAACCATTTTTTTGCTCATAATCGCAGCCGGTGATCTCGGGCAGAGGTATCTTCTCACCCAGTTTCTCGGCATATATAGAGTTCTCATTGACTCGCTTGATATAGACCACACGGCCATCGGCTGGAGATACGATCACGCCGTCGCGGCTTTCGGGCATGCGAACGGGGTCTCGATAAAACCACACCCGGCGCAGAAAAGTGAGCGCCGCTATCCACAATATTGCGATTGCAATAAGTATATAAACAAAAATCATGCCTGCTCTTTAAAACCTTTCCAGGCGTAATACGGCAGCCTGGGCACGAAATACGCCAGAAAACCAAACGTTCCCTTTATTATGTCGGCCTGCTGTCGCTTCTCGACCGGCCTGGGCTCAAAGACGCCATTTCTGTAACCATCGTCCATTGCACTGTATGCTGCCAGCAGCCCCTCTTTTTCATATAGATCGCGCACATCATCAGAGGCTGTGTGCATCAGCGCTTCGACCGGAAAGTCGACAATTGACTTGAGTTCATCGATAAGACCTGACGTCTCGTCTATAATCCCTATGCGGCAGATTTCGCTGCGCAGCCGGTTATATTGTTCTACGTTGGGATCAAGCGTTTCGTTCAACTCTGCTATCGCCCTCACAGCCCTCAGCAGCAGCCGAATGCGATTCATATCCCAGCATGTATCACACACCCTCAGCTCGATAGTCCCCAGCCGCTTTGACAGGATCACATCTTGAAACCGCACCGCCCAATCACTCTTGATCGGTCCGATGGCGAACGACTTGAACATTCTATACGACTGGCCGAAATATCTGCCTTTGACCATTGGAGAATTTGCAGTAAACAGAGGAAGAACCGGTAGAAAGTGGATCAGATTGCCATAGAGCCGACGCTTGTCTTCGACATTGCCGATGTGGATGTGGATTGCACAGGTGTTGGTGGAGGCATCGTAATTGATAAGGTGACCCATCGGGACAATAAGACCGGATGTGACCGATGCCAGTTCGGCTCTGCGCTCGGCCAAGTCATCAGCGAGTGACTCGACATCCTTATGGACGCCAGTGCTGATCTCGACTCCGCTGACCCATCCCTGCTTTAAGTCCTTGCCTCTGGCAAAGTTGTGGGCTGAATGGGTGTAGTAAAACCCCGGGTCCTTGGCAAGGAGCCTGGCCAGATAGTAAAACGAATCGAACGTGGGACGCTCGGGTTCGGTTATAAATACTTCCTCTTCAATTCCATATGTCGGCATCGTGATTCCAATTATAGCAGCAGCAAGGTTACCTGGCAATGAACCGAATTCGCTATGAACCTTGACACTGGGTCTCCACACTCATATAATTAACCCGTTGATATGCGTATGAAAAGCGCTCTATGGGGAGCGCTTTAATCTTGTAGGGGCAATATGAACCAAATCCTCATTGACCTGGCACTGGAACTGGGCAAGCTGATAGCAATTGCTATTGTTGTGCTTGTGTTTATGCTCGTGGCGGTGCTGTATCTGGTTCTCAAGCTCAGATGGGTCATCGCCCGCATTCAATCGCGTCTTGGACCAAACCGAACCGGTCCCTGGGGCGTGGCGCAGACGGTCGCCGATGCTCTGAAACTCTTTCAAAAGGAAGATATCATTCCAAAAGGCGCAGACAAGTGGCTCTTCACCATTGCTCCTGCGCTGGTGTTCATCCCCTCATATCTGGTATATGTAGTCATTCCATTCGGCGCTGGGCTTACTGCGCAGAGTCTCAATGTCGGCGTGATGTATATCAGCGCAATCTCCTCGATCAGCGTAATTGGGATTATAGTGGGCGGATGGGCATCCAACAACAAGTGGTCTCTGCTGGGCGCATTTCGTGGCGCATCACAGTTGATATCATACGAAGTCCCGATTATTCTCGCGCTGGTCGTGCCTGTGCTGGTTAACGGTTCACTTGACCTTAACATCATAGTCGAAAACCAGGCAGGCGGGTTCTGGCACTGGAACCTGTTCACTGGTTTCCCGATGCTGCAGTTGGCATTTCTGATGCTGGTCATAGCAGGGTTCGCTGAGATCAACGTCACGCCATTTGATATTATGGAAGCCGAATCGGAGCTTGTCGCCGGTTTCAACACTGAATACTCGGGGATGAAGTTCGCACTGTTTTTCCTGGCTGAGTTCGCCGAGTCCTTTACTCTGGCTGCAATAATAACGACGCTCTTCCTGGGTGGTTATCAGCCTCCACTTCATATACTCGGCGGTCAGCTTACGGGAATAGCATTCTCGGCAGTATCGCTGTTCTGGTTTATGGCGAAGTGCTGGGTGCTGGTCGTTTTCATTATGTGGGTTCGCTCGACCCTGCCTCGTGTGCGTGTCGATCAGCTTATGAACCTTTCATGGAAAGCTCTTATACCGACCGGGCTCGTTAATCTGCTGTTGACCGGCGCGTATGTGGTTTTCTGGATGCATAAATAATGTCTACCATACTCAATGACATAAAAAACTCGTTTGTGAGTATCATAAAAGGACTGAAGGTCACTGCAGTAAACTGGAGCGTTTTGCGCCCGTGTGTGACCGAGCTTTATCCTGAGCAGAAACCTCAGCTTCCAGAGGCTTATCGTGGGATGCCGACTCTGCCGGTGAGACCCGAGACAGGGCGATCGGACTGCATCGCATGCGGCGCATGCGCCAGGATGTGCCCGGAGCAGATCATAACCGTCGAGGTCGACAAGACAGACCCAAAGGATCGCAAGCCTGCGAAGTTTACCATAGACATATCACGATGCATGTTTTGCGGGCTGTGCATGGAGGTCTGCCCTAAGGGATGTCTCAAGCCTGCCCGCACGTTTGAACTGGCATGCCTTTCCCGCGAAGGAATGATATACGATCTCGAAAAATTGAATAAACTTGGCGGCGAGCTGCCGCCATTACCCGAACCCGATGATGAGAAATCATCATCCAACAAGTAGATATGCATATATTTGGATTCTATATAACAGGATATCAGGTAGCTTTCATAGCCGTTGCAGGCATTACTGTGCTCTCGGCAATAGGCGTGGTGCTGCTGCCCAACATACTGCGCGCGGCGCTGTGTCTTGGACTGATGCTATTTGGTGTTGCCGGTATATATGCTCTGATGAATGCACCGTTTTTGGCTGCCGTGCAGGTTATGATATATGTCGGCGCGATCACGACTATGATTATCCTGGCGATATTCCTGTCGCACAGGGTCATGAAGATCGGGTTCTCACAGGCTATTTATAATCCGTTGCTTGCTGCCGCCGCAGCGGGTGTTATGTTTTTGTTTTTGTTCGTGACCGTCGCAAACTCGGTATGGGTCAGACAAATATCAGCTGGCGGACCCGCCAAGTCGGGCGCGGGAATAGACGCGGTGGCAACCGCGCTGCTCCAGCCGTATGTATTTCCGTTCGAGCTTGCGTCCGTGGTCCTGCTGGCAGTTTTGATCGGGGCTGTGGTGATAGCCAAGGAGGATATTGAAGATGCATAGCGCATACGGCATCCCGATAAGCTGGATCCTGACTGTCGGCGCAATGCTATTTTGCATAGGGCTATTCGGCATGATGGTACGCCGCAGCGCAATAGGAATGCTGCTTTCGATAGAACTGATGCTCAACGCAGCCAACCTTAATCTGGTCGCGTTCGGATCGTACCTGAAACTGCCCGTGATTGCAGGTCAGGTCTTTGCAGTGTTTGTAATTACTCTGGCTGCTGCCGAGGCTGCCGTTGGGCTAGCAATCGTAATCAACATATATAGAAACGAACAGCACATCGACGCCGACAAGATCAGCGCGATGAAGATGTAAAAGAAACTTCCAGGAGAGAATGGATGCGAAGGGTTTTTGCTTGTGTGGTCGTGCTTTTGTTGCTGAGCGCGGCTTGTTTTGCTCAGCAGCAGACGTATCAGATAACGACCACATCATGGCATGGCCTTTCGGGTCTTTATGTAGTGCCGACTGCTCGCAGTTTAGGCCGCGGACAGCTTGCCATGGGATATAACGAGTCTCGACATGCCGAGTTTATAGGTAATGGCCGGTTCCTTGACAGACAAATACGGGCAACAATGACATATGGTCTTTCGGATCGTGTGGAGATATCGGGCAGTTACATAAGGGATATGCTGACTGCCGGTGACAACTTCACTCCTACTCTATCGAACGAGAGCTTCAGCAATTTCAGCGCGAAGTGGCGTATTTGTGATGAGACAAAGAGCCGTCCGGCTGTGGCGCTGGCTGTGAGAGATATATTCAATGACATGCAGGATGTCGGCCCGTTTACTGACGTAAATAACGGCACTAAGTACTTCCTGCTTGCGACCAAAAGGCTTGTCTATAAGCAGGATACCGGTCGCTTTGTGGACGGCACATTAGGCATTACGAAAGATGATCAGAGACTGGCGGCTCTCTTTGGTATGGAGATGGCACTGTCGCCCAGTATCAGTTTTGTGGCCGAGGGCATGTGGGACTCGCCCTATCTGAATTTCCGAGACATGTATTATCATGCCGACAAGAAGGGCACCAGCGATCACCCTGGACGGTTCATCTTTGATACCGGTTTTCGGATATATCCTGATGTGCTTCCCGGCTTTGTTATAGACCTTGGAGTTATGGCCGACAGTCAGCCTGAATATTGCTGGGGGTTCAGCTACGTTGCAGGACTATAGCTAAGCAATTTACGGTCAGTAAATTGCACGATTGTATGTGGTTTTACCGGCGTAAAAAACTATAGTGATACGCAAGTGACCAACCGTGATTTACTTAGGGGTCGGTTTCAATGGACACCGGCAATGACAGTTTTGTATACGATTGGAAAACGTGGGCGCTGTATGGTGTGCTTGCAGCGTGTATAGCCATATTGCCACTGCTTATGGCTTGTAGCGGCCTGCCGAGTATAGGCAGTTCATGTGGCAAGTCTTACCAGGTGTTCGAGCTGTTCGGCTTTTGCTCGATGGCTGCGCTGGCAGTTGTTGCTTATGTAGAGATCAAAAGACGCAGATCTGCCGGTCTGGTCGGCATTGTATCGGTTGTGCTGTTCGTACTGGTTTTCTCGCATATGGCGATGCTCATCAGCGAATGCACACGCAAAACGGGCGATTATGAATGCTACCGTTCAGCAGCGGAAAAGGTCTTGGCTGGTCAGAACCCATATAGCGGCACTGGCTATTTGTATCCTCCGGTGCTTGCTGAAGCAATGGCCGGTGTGCATCAAGCCTTAGTTGGGATCACGGATGCAATCGGAGCCAGAGCGTCCGATGCAGATATATGTTCATCTATATTTTATTTATGGCAATGCGCTCAGTTCTTTCTTGCGATAGCAGCATATTTGCTTAGTGTAAGGTTCGTAAAAGTGCTCGGCGGCAAAGGGATTCTGCCTGTGCTGCTTGTGGCTGCGGTGTTTGTGTTCGATATCCCATTAATCCGAACACTCAGATGGAACCAGGCGAACCTGTTGATGCTGGTTGCAATATTATATGTCCTGGCTATGGGAAAGAAACGGCCATTTCTGGCAGGAGCGGTACTCGCGCTTGGTGTGTGTATTAAGCTGTATCCGGTAGTACTGTTGCTGCCTGTTATCATCACGCGGCGGTGGCGCACGCTGGCCGGCTTTGCAGTTGCGATGTTTGCTATTATTGCTCTGGATGTAGGCTTACGCAGAAATTTCGATATATGGCTATGGTATCTGGATTTCTTCAGGGGTTTCCCAAGCGGATTTCCAGTGTTTTCAACAAGCCGTGATAACAGTTTGTATAATATCATTGTGCGGTCAGCATGGTTCATGTCGACCGGCGTTACAAGTCGGGGCGCTTTTGTGATAGCATTGCTCTTGTGGCGCCTTTCAGCAATTGCTGCATTGATATATACTACATCCAGGATCGTGGTACGAGAGAGGTCTTTTGCATTACAGGCAAAAACCTGTGGCGATATCGGCCAGGCCGATACTATTCGGTTTACGGGACATGCAGTTGATCTACTGGCACTGGCGCTTGTTCTATCGCCATTGGTTTGGGAGCATCACTATGTGCTGGCTGTGCCTGTTATTTTATGGGCGATCATATGCCAGCACAGGCGAAGACCATGGCTTGTCGGCCTGGGAAGCATGCTGATACTGCTCCCGCCGTCTTTTGATGTGTGGCCGTTCAGCTTTCACAGGATCGTGGGGCTGGCTATGCTGATAGTGTCGAGTCTGCCTGTAGTGGACCTGGCTGAGCATCAAAAGAATATCAAAGATTTACAGGTCTTTGGGTAGTGGTCGCATGCTGTCATTTCGAGCGGAGCGAGAGATCTGCTTTTGGATCGTATTGCAAACAGCAGATTCCTCGTCGTTCCTCCTCGGAATGACATATACGGAACGTTTGTTGTAATGCAGATGAAAGATTATCATATCAACATATTCTATAGTGAAGAAGATGATGGATACATCGCAGATATTCCTGATCTTCGGGCGTGTTCAGCTTTCGGCAAGACTCCCGAAGAGGCTTTGGCCGAGGTGCAGACAGCCAAGGATGCGTGGCTGGAAGCCGCTCGTGCAGAGGGCAAACCCGTGCCAAGGCCAAAATACCGACCTGCGATTTATAAAGTGGCGTAAAGATGCAAAGCTCAGTGTGGCCTACAGCGTTTACTGTTATCGGAAGTGTTTTGGTCGGAGTAGCTGTTCCGACACTGACATATTACTTTACCAGGAAGAAAGAGATCGAAGCTGACTGGCGCAAACGCAAGCTGGAGCATTATAATGAATTGCTCTCAGCAATATCTGATGTTGCTATTGATAATAATAGTAGAGATGCACACCTAAGAATGGCTCAGGCATTTAATACTGTTGGATTAGCCGCTCCACAGTACGTCATTGATGCGTTTTTAGCATTCTGGGATGGCATTTCAAATTCAAAAGGCCACATACTGAAAGAAGAGCATGATTTACTTTTAAGCCAATTTATAAGGGCAATAAGAAGAGATATCGGTATTTTGCCCATAGATGAACCTAAGACATTTGCTTTTCGTTTGTTAGGAGGGCCGCCTCCTTCAATTCAGGATAACAATAAATAACAACGCAAACTGAATACATGAATAACTCAAAACTCATAACTCAAAACCCGCAACCCGAGAAGTGGAGCGCAGCGAATGATTGATTACACTTGGCTGATACCCGTGTTGCCGGTTGTCGCCTTCGCGCTCATCATCGCGTTCGGCAAAAAACTGCCCGGACAGGGAGCATATGTCGCCATAACCGGTATGCTCCTCTCACTGGTGGGTGCTGCATGGGTCGCAGCAACATGGTTTGTCGGCGGAGTACATGAAGACCCGCTGAGCGTGACAATTCCCTGGATGCCGGTCGGCAGCTTCAATATCGATATGGGATTCAGTGTGGATGCGCTTTCGTGCGTAATGCTGCTGGTGGTGACGATTGTCGCATCGATGGTATTGATTTACTCAGTCGGCTATATGCACGGCGACAAGCGCTACCCGAGATATTTTGCGTATGTTTCGCTATTCTCTGCAGCGATGCTCACGCTGGTGATCGCTAATAACATATTGCTGATGTTCATGGCGTGGGAACTTGTCGGCCTGACGAGCTACCTGCTGATCGGGTTCTGGTTTGAAAAGCCCTCTGCAATGCGTGCAGCAAAGAAGGCATTTTTGGTGACCAGAGTCGGCGATGTCGGGTTTATGGCCGGTATGATGCTGCTTTTTATCAAAACAGGCTCGTTCAATCTCTTCGGCTCAAGCGGGGTGTTCGAGAACCTGGATAAAATGCAGGCGCTGGTGCATATCGGACCATGGGCAATTCCTCTGGCCGGGCTTGCAGGGCTGCTGCTCTTTTGCGGGGCTGTGGGAAAATCAGCGCAGTTTCCACTGCATGTCTGGCTCCCAGATGCCATGGAGGGTCCTACTCCGGTCTCGGCATTGATCCATGCCGCCACAATGGTTGCGGCAGGCGTATATTTGGTCGCTAGGATGTATCCGGTATATCTTGCTGACACCAGTGGGATCGCACTTACAGTAGTCGCGTATATTGGAGCTTTCACCGCGTTATTCGCGGCCACTATCGGCATTGCTCAAAATGATATCAAAAAGGTGCTTGCCTACTCGACTGTGAGCCAGCTCGGATATATGATAATGTCTCTGGGTGTGTTCGGCTATGTGGCCGCCATCTTCCACCTGATGACGCATGCGTTCTTCAAGGCGCAGCTCTTCCTCGGCTCGGGTAGTGTGATCCATGGCACAGGCACTCAGGATATGCGCGAGATGGGCGGACTCAAAAACAAAATGCCCTGGACATACTGGACAGTTCTTATTGCTACGCTCTCGTTGTGCGGAATCCCGTTTGTGACTGCAGGCGGCTGGAGCAAGGAAGAGATTCTCACGGTTGCGTTCCACACCAATAAGATTGTCTTCTGGGCAGGCGCCATCGGCGCATTCATCACCAGCACATATATGTTCCGTCTGATCTATATGACCTTCCATGGCGAGCCAAAGAACCATGAGATTCACGCGCACGAAAGCCCGAAGGTGATGCTTGTGCCTCTGGCGATCCTTGCTGCGCTGGCGATATGCGCCGGATATGTCGGAACGCCGTTCGAGAATGCTTTCGAGCACTCTATGGCTCCCGTACTTGGACACCACTATGAAATGGTTCTCGAAAATGTGCTCGATAGTGCGCACATGCCGCACGGCTTCCATGTCCCTGTGTTCTTGATTGGGACAAGCGCTGCTCTGTTGGGAATACTGCTTGCCACAATGATTTGGAAGTGGCATGTCATAAAGATTGAAAAGCTGGAGCCCGTATTCGGCTGGCTGGCTAATATAGTCGAAAATAAATATTACATCGACGAGATATATCACGCCACGGTCATTCGTGGAATTATGCTCGTCGCGGGCATCTTGTTCTGGTTCGATAAGTGGATAATCGACTATGTTATAGTAAACGGCGTCGGTTATCTTTCACTTGTCATATCAAAAGTTTGGGGATGGTGCGACAGGAATATCGTTGACGGCTTGGTCAACCTGACTGGCTGGATAACAGGCACTGCCGGGCGCGGACTGCGCTACATTCAGACAGGCGTAACGGAGCAGTATGTCTTTCTATTGGTTGTATCGATCGCGCTGATGAGCGTGATTGCTTTGGCTGCGGCCGTATTAGGCCATCACTCGGAGGTATCATGGATTCCACCAATCACTGGATTCTTCCATTAATCACATTCCTGCCGCTCGCGGGAGCGGTGCTCATAATGTTTATTCCAAAGGAGAAGCCCAGCGCTATTAAGGGTCTTTCGATCCTTATCAGCATTATTCCGCTGATTATGTCGATCTGGCTTTGGTTTGCGTACAGACACAGCGGCGCGCAGTTCCCGCATGGGCTGCAGTTTGCAATCAATGTGCCATGGATACCGAGCATCGGCGTGAACTTTGCTATGGGTGTGGACGGGCTGAGCGTGCCGCTCATCTTCCTGACGACATTGCTTACCACCCTTAGCTTGATCTATTCGCACTTCATCGAGGTCCGGCCAAAGGAGTATTTCTGGATGTTCCTGCTCCTGGAGACGGGTATGCTGGGTGTCTTTACGGCTATGGACTTCGTGCTCTTCTTTGTGTTCTGGGAAGTCTCGCTGGTCCCGATGTATTTCCTGATCGGCATTTGGGGCGGCCCGCGCAGAGAATATGCCGCGATCAAGTTCTTCCTGTATACCATGGTCGGAAGTATGGCAATGCTCCTTTCGATCCTGGCAATGTATTTCCATACAAACGCGGCGGGCGGCGGACACACATTCAGCATGCTGGTGATGGCACAGCAGGCTATGGCAAACGGCGACGCAGTGCCCGTGGGCATTGCCGCGCTTGTATTCTGGGGACTCTTCCTCGGTTTTGCAGTGAAGGTGCCGATGTTCCCGTTCCATACATGGCTTCCCGACGCTCACGTGGAGGCTCCAACTGCAGGTTCAGTGATCCTGGCAGGAGTCTTGCTCAAGATGGGTAGTTACGGCTTTATGCGGGTTTTGATGCCAATGATGCCGGGGCAGTTTGCCAGGTTTTGGTGGATTATCGCTGTGGTGTCGGTTGTTGCGATTATTTATGGCGCATTTGTAGCCATGGCTCAGAAGGACCTCAAGAAACTGATTGCATATTCGTCGGTTAACCACATGGGTTATGTAACTCTCGGCTGCGCGGTTGCAGCAAGCGGCCTTGGGACGTTCATCACCAGAGAATCGGCACTTAATGGCGCTCAGATGCAGAACTTCAGCCATGGCCTGATCACGGGTGCGCTCTTCCTTCTGGTCGGTGTAGTCTATGAGCGTGCCCACACAAGAGATTTGAGCGCATTCGGCGGCCTGGGAGTCAAAGTTCCGATCTATGCAGGAATGCTTTCATTCTGCAGCTTTGCATCACTTGGTCTGCCGGGAATGACGGGTTTTATCGCAGAGCTTTCGGTCCTCACAGGCACATATGCGGCCAGCCCGCTATTGGCTGGTCTTGCGCTGATCGGTATTGTAGTGACGGCTGCATATATGCTCTGGATGCTCCAGAGAGTGCTGCTTGGTCCGCTCAATCCGAAGTGGGACAAGATGCCGGACGCCGACGGCCGCGAGATCGTGAGCGTGGCTCCGCTGATGGCTTTGACACTCTTCTTCGGTGTGATTCCGGGACCGGTGATGGCGTTCTTCAGCAATGCGTCGAGCGCGATTATAGGTGTGTTTCATCCGTAAAGGCCGGATAATGTCTATTCCCTATCCCAATATGCAGGAGCGGGAGTCACTCAGTTGAGAATGTAAAACTATGCAAATAGGCAACATAATACTAATATCACCGGCCATATGGCTCACTGTCTCGGCAATCATTGTATTGCTGCTGGGTGTGGTTGCGTCCAAGCGGCCTGATAAGGGTCTGGATCACTATTTCCCCACTCAGTATGCCGCTCCTGTGCTGACATTTTTCGGACTAGTGCTCTCGGGAGCTGTGATCTGTTGGTCACTCGGGCTTGTCGGCAGGACGTTACAGGCTCCAATCAATGGCGTACTCACGGACTTCCCGGCAGTCGGGCTGTTTGTAACTGCCGGTGGACACGCGCAGCTTACAGTCGATCCGTTTGCAGCAATACTCTCATTCGTGGCAATAGCAGGGACACTGGTCGTGATGCTCCTCTCGCTGGATCACTTCGGTGAGCATCAGATTCACAAGGCGGAATACTACAGTCTGCTGATGTTCGCGACAGTCGCAGCAAGCCTTGCATCCGCCGCGTCCGACCTGATTGCGATATATCTGAGTATCGAATTTTTGAGTCTGTCGAGTTATGTGCTGGCGGCGTACGCCAAGTCAGACAGGCGTTCAGCCGAAGCCGGACTCAAGTATTTCCTTTATGGCGCGGCGTGCTCGGCTATAATGCTCTACGGCATGTCTATTCTGTTTGGTATAACAGGCGGCAACACATCCCTTAGCGCGATAGCAGCAGGTTTTTCTGCCGATAAGGCAGCTTTTACCGGAGTGGGCTGGGTCGCGATTATGTTTACTCTTGTCGGCATGGGCTTTAAGTTAGCTCTTGTGCCGTTCCATTTCTGGGCTCCCGACACATATGAGGGCGCTCCTACGCCGGTCACGGCTTTCCTCTCGGTTGTAAGCAAAGCAGCCGGGTTGGCAGTCATTATCCGTTTTATTACTGTTGTGGCTACACCATCAAGTGCAGCCTCACTAAGTTGGTATTGGATATTGGTGGTGCTCACGACACTGAGCATGTTCTACGGCAACCTGGTGGCCATCTGGCAGCGCAATATCAAGCGCATGCTTGCATATTCGAGCATCGCTCAGGTCGGATATATGATGATCGGCGTGCTGGCCGCAATGCACACATTCAACCGTGACGGGTCGGCATTAGGTGTGCCTAATGCATCCGTGCGAGCAGACGTGACGGGCGGCTCTCCAATGGATATACAGGGTGTGCTGATCTATATAATGGCATATCTGTTTATGAACCTCGGTGCATTTGCTGTTGTGGTCGCAGTCGGCAAGCGCCTGAAGAGCGACGCAATAGATAGCTATGCCGGGCTGATGAGGCATGCGCCTTTTTACGCGACATCTCTGGCCATATTCTTGGTATCCCTCGCAGGTGTGCCGCCCACTGCAGGATTCCTCGGCAAGCTCTTTGTCTTTGGCAGTGCGATCAATGTAGGCAGCCCGGAAATGATTGTCCTGGCAATTTTGGGCGTTGTAAACAGTGTCATTTCGGCATATTATTACCTGAACGTCGTGCGCCTCATGTTCTTTATGCCTGCAAGGGAAGAGATCAAGGTTGTCGGCGGCACGGCTGTCAATTCGGCTATCGTAATAATGCTTATTCTGACTCTTGCATTGGCCATATTTGCCAAGCCCGCATCGGATATCACGGCAAAAGCCGTTTATGCTAATAATCTGGTCCATATTATTTCGAGTCGATAGAACGGAAATACTGCAATGGGAGAAATAACACAACAAGAAGCAATCAACGTATGGAAAGTCGCGCAGGAGAAGGTTAAAGACAGAGTCATCGCCCCGACGCTGTATATAGCGCTGGAGAAGGCGGTTGGTATAACTGTCGAGCATGGCCAGTTCATCCTGGGTTTCAGCAATGCTGATGCTCCTATGGCTGGTCACCTCCGCAGTGCGCAGCATCTTGCTATCATAGAGCAGTCGATCAGTGAAGTTTTGAAAAAGAAGGTCCGCCTGAAGACTATCGAAGGGACCACTCTTGCAGACTATGAAGCCCAAAAAAAACTTGCGCAGGCGCGTGAAGCTACCGCAGAAACTGTCAGTGCACAGCGCGCACAGGAGCGCCAGGTTGAGCTGGCATGGGAAGAAGTCACCGAAAAAATCACTCGAGGTTATGCAAGGCTTCAGCAGAGGCAGTTTGCACAGAACAAGGCAAGATTTGTCAGATGGGGCCTTGGAATTGTTCATGAGGCTGTGGTCAAGTTCAATTATTCCGATGAATCCGGTGATGCGCACAAGCGCGCTTTCGCCAGAATGTTCGAGAAATTCGCAACTGCCGTCGATATGTCCAGCACATGGCTTGCTTATGAGTACTACAGACTGCGTGAGGAGGGCAAGTTCAAGTGAGCAAGTCGCATGGCTTCTCACTTATTGAGCTGCTCGTTGTGATCGGCATCATCGCCATAATAGCAGCAGTCCTTGCACCTGTCTACATCGATGCAAAGAGATCGGCTGTGCGCTCTGCCTGTCAGTCCAATTTGTCTCAGATATCCAAAGGTTTTGACATGTACCTTTCAGATCACAATGGCTGTTATCCTTGTATATCCGATAAACCGGAGACTCCGTATCCCGACCCTCAGTATCTTTGGGCGGGTGCCAATTGGAGAGAGCCTTTTCGCAAGTATGCAGTAATCGGAAGCATCTCATATGAAGGTTCCAAGCATATGATTTTGACATGTCCTTCCGACCCGAATGCGGTGGGTATATATGCAGGTACGTCGTATGCTTATTCTGCGTCATTTTATATGACACCGAGTAAGGTCGATTCTGTGGCTGATTGCGATTATCTGCGGTCGAGCAAATATACCACGCAAACTCCTGAGTTTCCCTGCACGGCCATAAAAAGCTCACAAGTCAGGTTTGTTTCCAAAAAGGTATTAGTGGCCGAATACTGGACACTGCACAGCTCGAATAACAAAGTCGGCTGGTATGACGACCCGGCAACTACAGGCAATGACCCCTGGAGCGGTGCGCGCAACTGCCTTTTCCCGGATGGACATGTGAAATTTGTACCGACCAAACAAATTCATCCAGCCACAAGCCCTCTGGTCACCAGGCCGCGTTTACTGCCTGATATCAATTTGACGAGAAACGGCATTTATGGGAAAGATATAGATTGAAAATGCCAGCAATGAAAGAGATCAAAGCTCGGGAGATTACTAAACATGTCAAGGAGGCCTGCATCGAGGCATGCTATGTGCTGCCGGATGATGTATTTGCCTCACTCAAACACGCATGGGGCAAAGAAGAGTCTCCCGTTGGCAAGACTGTAATTGACGAGATCATCGAGAATGCTGAAATTGCCAAAGCAGAACGTGTTCCAATCTGTCAGGATACCGGCCTTACACTTGTCTTTGTCGAGCTTGGCCAGGATGTGCATATTGTAGGCGGCTCTATGTACGATGCGATCAATGAGGGAGTACGACAGGGCTATGAAGAGGGCAATCTGCGCAAATCGATTGTTCAGCACCCTTTGGATCGGATTAACACGGGTGATAACACTCCGGCTGTTATCCACACCCAAATAGTTCACGGTGACAGTCTAAGGATTATCATTGCCCCAAAGGGCGGCGGAAGTGAAAACATGAGCATAGCGCGTGTACTCAAACCTTCCGATGGGCTTAATGGCGTCAGGAAATTTGTGGTTGATGCTGTACGCAGTGCGGGACCAAGCCCATGTCCGCCGATCATAGTGGGTATTGGTCTGGGAGGTAATCTCGAAAAGGCTGCACTGCTTTCTAAGAAGGCAATCCTGCGGAAGGTGGGTGAGCCTAATCCCAACTCAATAGATGCCGAAATCGAGCGGGATTTACTTAAGGCGGTCAACAGCACAGGTGTCGGACCGGCGGGTCTTGGGGGAAGAGTGACTGCTTTGGCAGTGCATGTAGAATCCTACCCGTGCCATATAGCCAGCCTGCCCGTAGCAATTACTATCCAGTGCCATGCAGCACGTCACAAGGAGATCGTGCTCTGATGAATCCAATCCGCCTGACGACACCCCTGGAAGATGATGTGATCGATAATCTTAAAGCGGGCGATCATGTTCTTTTGTCAGGAATTGTGTATACCGCGCGCGACGCTGCCCATGCACGTCTTGTCGAACTTCTCAGGCAGGGCAAGCCTCTTCCGTTCGATATCAGAGGTCAGGTCATATACTATGTGGGGCCAACGCCTGCGAAGCCCGGCCGGACTATCGGCTCCGCGGGACCAACTACTTCAGGTCGAATGGATTCCTTCACGCCGGAGCTTCTTGAAGCTGGCCTAAAGGGAATGATAGGCAAGGGTCAGCGGGATCAGAGAGTGGTGGATGCCATAAAGGAGCATAAGGCTGTCTACTTTGCCGCCACAGGTGGAGCGGCGGCAATGCTTGCAAAGCGTGTCATTTCTTGTGAGGTTATCGCCTACGAAGACCTGGGATGCGAGGCTATACGCAAACTGGAAGTGAAGGACCTGCCCTTGATCGTAATCAATGACTGCCACGGCCGCGATTTCTACAGCGAGAACCAGGAAAGATACGCCAAATCATTCCTTGGCGACTGACCTATGTCTGCATAACAGATTACTCAGAATGCAATGAGAAATCTGCTTTTTCAATCACATAATCTACAGCTTTGGCGAGATTGTCAGCTATGTAATCAGGGCTGCACGATAACTCTTTTACAGACTGCGCATCGCTCGCTCCACTCATTACCAGTATCGTCCGGCACCCTGCGGCTTTGCCTGCCTGGATGTCTTTTTCACTGTCGCCGATTATGTAGGAGCTTTTGAGGTCGATATTATAGTTTGACGCAGCAGCCAACAGCATCCCGATTTTGGGTTTTCTACAATTGCATTTCTCCGAGGCAAGGTGCTTGCAATAAGAAAAACTTGCTATTTTGCCACCGACTGCCTCCACCTGGCGGGTTATCTCGGCCTGCATGGCCTTGAGGTCTTCTTCTCGGATCAGACCCTTCGCAACTCCCTGCTGGTTGGATACGACATGCACCTTGAAACCTGCATCATTGAGCTTTTTAACAGCATTCGGAGTGAATGGAAAGACCTTCAGCTCATTGAGATTTTTGACATAATCGTCCCGGTCCTCGTTTATTACCCCGTCCCTATCCAGAAAAACAACTCTCATACGCCCTACTTACTGCATTCATGCATCATGCAAGTAAAGATCAAGTGACCGATTATCAGGTGAATATCCTCGATCCTTTGCATGTTGTCGCTGCTCACGACTATAGACTTTTGTGCCACCTTTGCCAGTTTTCCACCCGAAAAACCGGTCCAGCCGATGGTGATGGCTCCCATCTCATTTGCCTTTTCGACTGCTTTGATTACGTTCGGTGAGTTACCGCTGCCGCTGATCGCAATAACCACATCCCCCGGATCAAGAAAGCTGTCAAGCTGTTCGGCAAATATGCAATCGTAGCCGCTGTCGTTTGCCCATGCGCATATAAGGGGCGTGCAGTCCGTGAGCGAGACCACCCTGAAGCGCTTGCCTGTGCACTCTTTAACTCCTTTTTGGAGGTCTTCCGCCACATGACTTGCAGTGGCGGCGCTGCCGCCGTTGCCGAGCATAAAGACCTGTTTGCCTTCGGCAAAAGCGGTCTTAAGAATATCAACGATGTCTCGGATCGATTTCTCCGGCAGATCAGAAATAGCCTTATTTACCAGGTCCAAATAATCGGTTATCGAGGACATTTCACGCTCCTATCTTCTCACGTTGAAGATAATCTTCGATCCGTCGCGAGACAAGTTAATCGGCATTTCGCGCAAATTAGACAGCTTTTTGCGCACTGCGGCTCTGTTTTCCGGCGGAACGCATACCAAGAAGAATCCGCCCCCTCCAGCTCCAGTAATTTTGCCTCCAAAGGCTCCTGCCGATATTGCAAGCTCATAGAGTTCGTCTATCTGCGGATTTGATACTCCGGTGGCGAGCTGTTTCTTTCTTGCCCATCCGTCACGCAGTGTCTGACCAAGTGACGCTATAGCCCCATGTTTTAGATGCCTTGCGAGGTCATCAGCCTGGTCTCTCATTTGTGTTAGCAGAGCCATCTTAGATGCAATATTGCCCTTCTGTTCAGTCAATACGTCCGATGACTTTCGGGTTGTTCCAGTGTAAAAGAGCAGCAGGCTTTCGCACAAGCGCTGGCGCTTACTCTCATCAAGTTCTATTCCAGATATTTCGACTTCCTCATTTGGATAGAACTTAAAATGTTTTATCCCGCCGTATGCGGCGATATATTGGTCCTGCTTGCCTATCGGTTTGCCAAGAATATCGATCTCAATCTTGCAAGCCTGCCGCGCAAGAGTCTCGGCAGTAATCGCTTCGCCCTTATATGCATAAAGCGCATTGAGCAGTCCGACAGTCACAGTGCTCGACGAACCGAGCCCCGAGCCTTCGGATGGTATATCAGCCATCGTTGAGACCTCAATCCCGCTCGCGATGCCTACCATCTTCATGGCTTCGCGGACCAACTCATGCTGGATTTCCTTTATATTGTCGACCATCTCGGTGCGTGTATACCCCACGCGGATCAGGCCGTCAAATCTCTCTTTGACTATAACATAGATATATTTGTCTATTGCGGTGGAGACAACTGATCCGTATTCTTTATCATAGAAACCCTTAAAGTCGGTTCCACCACCCGCAAAACTGATTCTTAGAGGAGTTTGAGTGATAATCAATTCCGCACACCTCCTGTTTCTTAGGTATTTTACCATATGCAGTAGCGCTCACTCAAGAAAATGCATCGTCTTGGAACTCTATTAATCTTGATGAGTTTGGCTGTATGATGCTATGATATATCAAGTAACCTGAGCAAAATACCTCCTTGAACTCGTGTCGGAGATATAATGGACCGGACCGAGACGTGCAGTTAGCGGAGCGTAAATTGCTTAGCCTACACATTATGGGGCATGATAATGATTTCAAATTGCATTCGAGTAAGCGCCATGCTGGGTTGTATTATCTTCTCAACAGCCTGCTGGGCTATTAAAGTTCCCGTCACGCAATACGCAAATGTCTCGCCGCTTCCCGGAGGCTGCATAGCACTTAACCAGGACGGCAAGCCGGATGGCCAGGGTGCGATGCAGATAAATATTCCTGTGGCATATACACCGGGTAATGGCTATACCAGCCTGGGGGCTTTTAGCGGTGAGCATCTTGATGTCTATTACAATGATGCTGAGCAAAACGGCACAGGCGTCCTTGCGTTCGGATTCGGAGGCTGGCCAAGACTCTACGGTTCGGCTATGGCTGTGAGCAGTTGGATTGCCGATGACAGTAAAGCTGTGAGCCTTCAACTCCAGTGCATAAAGGAAACCGATAAGACACCCGCTGTTGCGGTTGGTATTCAGGACCTGCTTAATAAAGAGTGGAAACAATATAGGCAAAAAATGAATACCAAAGTCGGGTATTATGCCGTCGCCACCAAAAAGTTCGATATCGATGATAAACCAATATATACCACGCTCGGCTATGGAGCAGGAAAGTTCCTGAACAGACCGTTCGTGGGTCTTTCATATCCGATCAATAACCACTTGAGCATCGCAAGTGAATATGACGGCTATCAGATCAACGCAGGACTGGGATGGAGGCCGAAAGGCAGATATAGCCCGTTTACAATAGTGGCAGGATTTAACGGCAAATGTGGACCGTTCTTCGGAGGTAGTGCGACAGGTACAACAAACAGCACATGGGCGGTGCCGATCGGACTATATCTGATTTATCAGTAATCACGTAATTTACTGCGGGGCAATATAGAACATAGGTCAGTGCATATCTATGCACCAGGTGGAAGAGCCGGAACAAGCGGATCCTGCCTCGATGCAATGCGGATCAATTCCTCATCGGCATTGTCATTCAGTAAGATCGCCCGAACTCCTCGCAGGGCTTGTTTCCTGTTTATGAGTGCGACTGCTGTAAGTGTCAATACCTTCAGATCGAGCATGATAGACGCATGCTCAAGATAGAATAAGCCCAGTCTGCTTTTCCAAGGTCTGATGAGCTGCGTATAATCACGGTTGGGGTCGTCACTCGTCTTAAGTATCTCACCCTGATCGGCAAAAACAATCGATGCGAAGTCACTTATTCCGGGCCTGATACTCAAGAGTTTTCGCTCGGTCTGTGTGAATACATCTGTTTCACGTTTGAGGCCGGGACGCGGTCCCACCAGGCTCATCTCGCCCTTAAGCACATTCCAGAACTGGGTAAACTCGTCAAGTTTACAGCGCCTCATAACCCGCCCGAAAGCCGTTATTCGCGGGTCGTTGCCTGAAATGTGTGATCCCACACGGTCATTGTTTACAACCATGGAGCGCAGCTTGATCATGCCAAACTCACGTCCGTTAAAGCCGACCCTCCAGGCAATATATAACGGTGAGTGTCGGTCCTGAAGCCATACTGCGATAGCAGTAAGCAATATAATCGGGCTCAAAACAATAAGAGCCATTGCCGAGACAACTATGTCAATCGTTCGCTTAATCATCTCGTTAAGCTTTCCTGCTTAGATGCATGCTGTGCTGCGATTCGCTCGATATGATCAATATACTCGCCATATATCACATCAGAGTTCATGCTGCTGTTGAATATGCGCAGACTATTTGATGCCATTTCATCCCTCAAAGCCGGGTCATCTTTCAGTTTGCAGATGCAACGTGCAAGATCAGTGGGATCATTGGGCTTAAAATAGAGTCCCATTTTCTCGTTATTAACCATACGAGTCAGGTCTCCATTTGTTGATGTCAGTATTGGAAGTCCGCCGCTCATATAAGTGAACGCCTTATTCGGGAATGCTTCCAAGCATGGAATCACTCCGGCGGAAGAAATACTCAGCAGAGCCGATATCTGTTTCTCATTGACCCATCCCGGCACATAAATATTGTCATGTCCTTTGGACAGATGCAATACTTTTTCATATGATGTGCCCGTGCCGGCGATAACGAACGCGAACTTATTAGCCTCATTCTCACTCTTATTTATCAACTCAGTGGCCTGCGCGATCACATAAGGATCGGTATTTCTGCCAAATGTGCCGACATATGTGACTACAAACTTGTCCTTGATCTTTGCCAGCATATCCAAGAAATCTGGAGAAAAATCTGCGAGGTCGAAATCTATTGGCCTGCGAGCACCAAGGTAGAAGACCTTATCGTTAGGTGTTGCGTACCTTCCGGCATAATCGAGTGCCCAATCCAGAAGTGTGGCGTTTATGCCTACAATTGCATCAGCATTACGCATAATTGCTCTCAGCTTCGCGCACTCTCCGGCAAGCGGAAACTGGGCCAATACCTTCAGCCACTTGTATGGCAGCACATCAAGAAAAGTGTCTGGCCACTGATCTCTTGTATCCACCACTATAGGGATCCCCACCTCATTAGCATATCTCACCCCCTCCAGCGCCAGTTGATGGTCAGGCATGGCCGCAACCACAATATCCGGTGGATCTGCTTTGCGCGACATCTGTCTGAATTTCATTGCGACTTGACGGTGGTCCAAATAGCGGTCAATTGAGATATTCCTTGAATAGCCTCTGCCTTTGAGGATGTTGAGTGTAAAGCCGGGCTCCGGTGTAACAACCGTATCTTCTGGATACAGCATCTCCTTTTTCATGTGATCAAATGCGCTGGTCCACCATGTGACCTGATGTCCTCTTGCCAGAAGCGACTTTGCCAGCATTCCTGCACGCATCATTCTTGCATCATCGCTAAGAGGCAGAATTTCGCTTATTTTGAGCAACCAAACGTGCAAACTACATCTCCCAAAAAACATCCCACTCAACCATATAATCTGTAACCATATCGACTGCAACTGCTATCAGACAAGATGATTGCCGGCTAAGTGACTAGATCTAAACAATATGATTGTTTTCTACTTGTGGATATCAACACCCTGCAAAATGTTCTTATAGACCTCTTCCATCCGATCTACACAGGCAGACCATTCGTAGTGTTCCTTGACGAATTCGCGCCCATTTTCCCCCATTTCCTTACGCAGAGATTCGTCTCTTGCCAGCAGCAGTATCGCGTCAGCAAGCGCATCAACATCTTCTGCTGGAACGATCTTCCCGGTGACACCATTGACAGTGACCTCAGGCAGTCCCCCAACGCTGCTTGTGATAACAGGCACGCCGCAGGCCGATGCTTCCAACACCGCAACTCCAAAGCTTTCCGATCGACTGGCATTGACAAATATATCAATCCTGTTCATATATCGAGGCACATCATGATGCGGTATACGATCAACGAAATCAACTAAATTTTGGATGTTCAGACTTTGTGCCAAGTCAACGAACTGCCTCTTTAGTGATCCGTTTCCAACGATCATCAATCTCATCTTCAAGCTGTCATCACAGCTTGCCTTGGCAAATGCTTTGAGCAATATATCGATAGCGTATGAGTGCCTCAACGACTTAATAATCCCTACAGTTACGAAATCGTTCTTGCCGGCCGGCGAAATCGGCCGAAATTGCGCCGTGTTTACTCCAAACGGTATAACTGTCGGCCTGGCAAGGTGCGGATAGAGGTCAGTCACCTGGTCCGCCATTGCACTGCTTGTGGATAATATATAGTCATAATGCTCCAGGTTTCGCCGAAGTATATTGAAACGCGACCGGGACTGATATGGAAACTTAAACACATCACTCCCCCAGACCGACAAAATACAAGGCCGATAATTGGCAAGACGCCCCAGAGTACCGTTTCCGCTGGCATAATGCACATGCAGCAAGTCCGGCTGTATCTTTTTGAGCAGGCGCCTGAGAATGCCTACATTCAGATAATAGCCAAAAGGCCGTTTGAAAGGCAGAAGATGTACACGCACATCGCCAGGATCTTCCATATTCTCCATAGAAATGAGATGGACATCATGCCCACGCTCGCTTAAAGAGCGAACCCACTTTTGCGCATGAGACGATATTCCATCGGAGAGTATGGCAAGTCTCATAATGGCTTCCTTGTGAAGTTGCGATACGCTGCAACAATTACTCCTGATAGCATAAAAAGCATTGGATCATCCAGCAAGCGGCCTTCAGATTGAGAACTCAATAAAATAACCAGAATTGATACCCATGAGGCGATGCCGATGAACCACAACCTTGAACCGCTGCTTATTTTTTTGGTCAGCCTATATAGCGATACAAACAGCGCAACAGTGAGTATTATACCAACTAACCCTAGCTCTGCTGCAATTGTCAATAATGATGTATGTGATTTCGCTACATAGTTTCCGCCATATGGCAATAAATTCGTATAGTTCATTGATGCGCATGATTGAAATGTATTAATGCCCACACCGAAAATAGGATGATCTATAAACATTCTTACGGCTGTATTAATCAAAGCGATTCTTGCACCAAATGCAGATATCCCTGAAGAAAATGAACCAATTCTGCTCGTAAACTCCTTGCTGGCTAATGTAAACGTTCCAGCTATCACCAAACATCCGAAAAGCGCCAGTGATGATTTTAAATTAACTCTCCAAACTCCATATACTCCAAGGATGACTATAACAAACAACAACCCAATGAAACCGCTTCGGGAAAAGGTGACAAATAATGCGAGCAAGTATACCGGAAAAGCAAGAAAAGCAGGCAGCTTGACAATCTTATGCTGTTTATAGACGCACAGATAGAATACAAAAGCCTCCAGTATAAATCTTGCAAGAATATTTGGGTCGCCAAAGGTGGCATTAACGCGGTTCATACCGGATATCGTAAGGGCACTGTTCCAGATATAGATGCCTGTAGCATATTGAAATATACTTAGGAGCCCAATCGCAAAGCCTGTATAGATAATCGCTGCTGCAAATAGTTCGATCCGCTTTTGATTGTTCAGCAGATAAATAATCGCTCCGCACATTGCGACATTGAAAATGAGCCTGAATAGCTCTATCATCGATCCCTTATGATCTGATGATATTATTATTGCAGAAAATGCATAATAAAGGATAAATAGAGCCATAATCAACGCTACATGGCCGCGCGGACGGATACTTTTGAATGTCTTCGCACTCAGAAAAGCAGCCACTATTATTGTAAGTAATGCGGTCAACCGAAAAAGGTCAATAATTGAGACACTGGCTCCATCAATACTTTTATCCAACAACAAGAAAGGAAAGAATGTTTTGGAGTATTCCAAGGGGTATGTTATGACAAGCAACGAGACTAAATACGCCGGATGCTCAATCACAACTATTAAAATGATAACAAATGCCAGGAAGCATATGACAGGGACGCAAGGAATCTGCAGAGCCATCAGAAGACCCACTGCAATACACGCAAATATAGCTATCAACACCATGCTGATTTTCCTGGCTGATAGTCTTTGAATTGCATTCGTCGCATTCATTTGGAATTCTCCTTGCATCCACCTAATGCAATTTCCAAAAATGCCGACGCAATTTTGCTCCAGTCATAATCTGCCGCTTTGGTTTGTGCATTCTTGCCGAGCCGGCCCGCTCTGCATGGATCATCCAACAAAGTTTCTATGCCGGCCGCAAGTGACTGAGAATTCCACTCATCAACTAAACATCCAGTTTGATCGTGCTCAAGGAGTTGACTATAAGTCATATTGTTCCAAGCTACTATGGCTTTACCTGCAGCCATCATCTCAATTGCCGCGTTACTGACTCCGCCACCACCTGATACTGCCACGCATACATCTATCTGTTGGAGGAATGCGCTCACCTCCTTCTGCTCACCCGCAAAGAACATCATATCTTCAACACCGAGACTATGCGCATATTCCTTATAGGCAGTTGGGTCGCCTTTACCAATAAATGCAAAGCGTACACTGTTTGCATATTTCTCTTTCAAAACTGCTGCGGCCTCGATTATGTATCGAATGCCTTTGACATCCCTCAACGTTGCTACTGTGGCCACAAATCGAATTCCTGAAAGCCTCTGCTTTTCAATATCACATAAAGTGTTGTTGCCAAAGATAGGTTGTGGATGAGCAAACTGGTTATAGTTTACACCATTTGAAACCACTGTCGACTCCACGCCCAATTCATTCAACAGATAATCTGCAGTATCGCGTCCATTGCTGTGAACAGCGTCTGAATACCGAAGCAAGAATTTCTCAATACTCTTGTAGATGCGCGCAACCAACGGATGTCCCATAGCCTCAAGATCAAGTCCAATCCTTCCACGAACAGAACATAGAACTCGCTGCGTACGTCTTGTCAGTTTCAATCCTGCTGCCGGCAGCATGCCGGGTATTGGATGGAGCACTACTACTACATCACCCTTTTTCGCAGTCGCACAAAGCGCCTTATATGATTGGGTTATCCATTTTATGCTCTGCATATTAGAGGCAACCAGTCGAAGAGGACGTGGTAATTTAACTGAATACTTTGTTGTTGACTTCCGTTGAGTCCTTACAAGCGAAAGGTGTGTGAAAGGCGAAAGATCATAAAATGGTTTTTCATCCGACTCCGGTGAGATAATTACCAGTTGTATATCATCCACTGAATCCAAGACCCTGATTATGTTATACAACCAGTTCTCTATTCCTCCGGAATACGAAGGAAACGGATTTGCAGTTAAAAATATGATCTTCATATACGATTCTGCGGCTGAAGTGTTTTTACTACTTTTGCAGGGTTTCCAGCCGCGATGGAGTAAGCCGGCACATCTTTTGTGACCACGGCATTGGCAGCCACTACCGCCCCTTCGCCTATTGTGACCCCCTTGCAGATCAATGCGTTTTGTCCTATCCACACATTGTCCTTAATCACTATGGGTTTCTTGTCCGCATATTTCCAATCCCATAAACTGCTGTTAAACCCGCTCTCACACATTTTCTTGCGGACATCAGGATCAGTCGGGTGGCTATTATGGTCGTAGATTGTCACATTATTGGATATGATGCAGTGAGATCCGATTTTAATTCCTATTGCAGAACCTATAACTGACTTATACCTGACAGTGGTGTATGGTCCTATTTCTATGTTTCCTTCGCTATTACATATGCAAGCCGACATAATGGCACAATTGGCACCTATTTGTATTTGCCTCTTGTTATGGCTTATGGCCTTGGCCGTCCATCCGATCTCGGTATTATTGCCGCATGCAGCCCTTCTCCTGAATCGATAACCGACCACAAGCGAAAGCAACTTATATATTAGCCCCATTAGGTTGCAGCCCTCAGATTATTTTACCTATAATTATAGCACTCAATTTGCTTACTTGACTTGTTTGGCGGGTACACCTGCAATCACACAATGTCCTTCAGGAAAGCTGCCGGTGACGACCGCTCCTGCTCCCACTATGGTATGAGGTCCAAGTGTGACGCCTGGGAGGATTATTGAATTCATCCCGATCCAGCATCTTTCTCCAATAACGACTTCTTGACCCGGAGCAGAGCATTCGAGTCGATCGATGTCATGATTTGCGGTTATTATTCCGACACCGGGAGCTATGTAAGATCCCCTGCCGATCTTTATCTTTGCTTCAGATGCTCGGAAATAGCACCCAATGGTTTGAAAGTTGTTGATGTCGTCAGGATGGAACTCAATATTCCTCGGATAAGCCACCATGATACACGGGCTCACAGGCCAGGGCACGTGTCTGTTAAAGCCCAAGATTTTCTGCAGCCAAAAAGACCTCCAAGCCCATCTCCATCCTATTATGGAAGAATCAAAATATCTGCCCCTTAGATACTTCGAGTCAAAAAAAGGAGATGCTGCCAGACGTAGCAGAGGCACAATACAAGAAAACAATCTCTTAGCAAGACTCTTCACGATGTGATCCCACCCATATCTCCAACACTCGCATTGCATACAATCCATCGATACATTAGGTAGAAACCGGCATATGTTAAAGCCATTGTCAGAGCATACGTTGCAACTGTCGCTTCCGCTGTCCAACCAAGGGTATGCGGAACCACTAACGCTATGGCTACCAATATACTCCTTGTCAGGTCTCCTATCATCTGCAAATCCTGCCTCTCCATTAATATCGCTACTGTGGATATAGGAGAAACAACCAGTTGAGCAGCCGCGCTAACCGACAGAAATGCAGCATAAAGCCCCGCATTCTGCCAGTTATGGCCAAATATAAACCCAAATATATATGGCGACACACAGCCAAACAATATTACAAGCCCACTAATCCTTACGAGCTTGCGTGTTACGTTGCTGAACATACCGGCAAGCTTGCTTCTATCATTGCGTACAATTTCTGCAGTTTCACCCATATATACCTGCATAACAGCTGCACCTACAAGAATACCGGGAATGCCGACTATCCTCATCGCAAGTGAAAAGAGCCCGGTTTTTTCCGTACCATAAAACGAAGATATCAGGAGAATCGGAAGAAACGATGCAGCATTATTTAGCAATGCTGACGGTGCGCTCAGCAATGCGAATTTCTTATACCTGACCGCTAGCCTG
Source organism: bacterium (assembly GCA_021371935.1). Taxonomy (NCBI): domain Bacteria; species bacterium. The sequence goes on along the minus strand of JAJFVF010000009.1, from coordinate 34,518 downwards.
CCCATCTCCCTTATACTACTTGACTTAAGCTCTTTTTTATGATTCTTAATGAGTGGTCGGAGCAGTGTTGTCAAACCGAAAGACATTGAAACAAACTGGCCAACCAGAAGCCCTAATGGTCGAATTTGCAGGTAACCCAAACCAAGCGTGGTTACACCGCCGCCGATGCTTTGGTGAAGCTTTGTTTTTGTCAGATCACTGAAACGTTTGCTTCTCACAGCCCAATATGTGAGTGACTGATATATCCCGCCTCCAAATATGCTTACCGGAAGCATCCATGCATATGGAGCCAGCGCCGAACCATTTACAAGCGACAAGACTTGCTTGCCCCATAACCAGACAACAAGACCTACAATAACTGCCGTAAACGTATTTAGAATAACCGATAAGCTAAACAGGTTTATTGCATCACCGTCTTTTTCGGGTATCGTAATTGCAAGTTCGTAGCGTCCGCTGGATGCGAGCAATATCACGTTAAGTATTGCGGTAAAAATTCCAAGCACACCATAATCGGCCGGGGTATAGAAACGTGTAGTGATTGGAGTAATCACAAACAATATTACCTGTGAGGCTAGAGACCCAGCCGACAGCATTGTTATGTGGCGTGCGAATTCACTTTTGGGCAGAATTCGCATAATGATTCCTCGAACGAAGCCCATGTTCTACTCAAGCATCTTGATTACGCGATATAATTCGTATTTGGTAACATTTAGTTGATTACATACAATGCTTTCTGATAATGATACTAACATATCAGCATGATCTCTCAAGCAATGCATAGCTTATATATATCGCCCTCAGCCTTAATAGTATAACAAATCGCTTACACGCTGTCCAACCGAATCACGCCTGCCTATGAGCGTTTTGCATTGGGTACCATGTAGCTGATTTCGCATCTTATATTGCTTGACAAAACAAATGTAAGACAAGTAGAATTTGCTGACCGATGATCACAAAGTGTTCTTGCCGGGAAGGGTATTCCTAGTGGAAAGTAAGACTGAGAATTTATACGATAATGAGATTGATTTAGTAGAACTAGCTCGTCCTGTGTTTGTGGCATGGAAGTTTATACTCATTGTCGCTATCTTTTGTGGATTGATTGCTTTCTTCTACAGCCGCACACTTCCTGAAATATACCAATCCAAAGCAACGTTTTTTGTCCAACAGAACTCTTCAGTATCCAGCCTGGTAAATAGTCTTCCCATTGCTGGCTTAGGAGCCAGCAGCGGCCAAAGCGGTTATTTCCTTACTATTCTTCAAAGCAATACGCTCAAAAGACAAGTCGTGAGACGCTTGAAGCTTGTTGACAATAGGCATTTTATGAAAAAATGTCCGAATGGTCTGAATCCAGAATCTGCTGCTGTTGAGGCTCTAACTAGTGCAACAACTATAAATCAAGATAAAAATGGCAGCATCAGTCTTTCTGTCCGCGCTCAGCAGCCCAAACTTGCTGCAGACATTGCAAATGCCATGCTCGATCAAATGGAAGTAATGGTGATCAGAATATCAACACGTAAATCTGATTTCATAGAAGAGCGTATTGATGAGACCAAAACCGATCTTGCAAAAGCAGAAGACGATATGAGCCGGTTTCTAGAAAAAAACCAGGTTGCCTCGATCGATGAACAAACCAAGCTCATGGTCGACAAACTCAGCAAACTCGATGCTGATCTGCTGGATGTAAATACCAAACTTCAAGGCCTATACAGCGAGCTGGCAACAGCAGGCAATCTTGACGATCTCGTTAATAAAGAAGTCTCACAGAAGTCGCTTGAGGCTACACGGGATTATATTCAAAACGAGCGCACAAAACTCACTTTACAAATTGAAAAACTGCCTGAGACTGCAACCAAATATGCGCGAATTCAACGCAGAGTCGCAGTCTTGAGCAAGACATACGAACTCCTCACTGAACAATATCAGATCGCGCAAATTACACAAAAAGGCGAAGACGGCGACTATCAAATTATAGATAGAGCCCGGCCAAACCCCGAGAAAGTCGCCCCAAGCAATACGTCAAATGCAATTTTCGGATTTCTTGTTGGAATGTTGATTATGTCAGTGGTTTTGCTTATCCGCAGTAGAATAAACCGGAAAAAGCGTTCGAGAACCAATAGAAGCACTTATGCAAGACCCATAGAAAATACTCCGGCAAAAAGGTAAATTATGGCCTGAACCGGGTGGTCCAGGCCATATATCATGAGCACGATATACTTTATCTACACCACGCCATACTACATCGCGTCCCCAAGGCAGTCAGTAGCCTTTTTATTGACACGTATTGGTCTGCCTGAGTATTATATTGCTGTGTAAATGCTCTTGATGGGGTGGCAACAAGTGCCGGCAATTAACGTGGATGGCCTGCGGGTCAACTACAACGACACCGGTAGCGGTATGCCGATAGTGTTTGTCCCTGGGCTTGCCGGAGCGAAGGACTGGTTCTATTATCAGGCTTTGGGGCTGGCTGACCATTATCGCATAATCAGCTACGACATGCGTCGGTCTCGAAATCAAACCGCCTATACTCACGATATTCTGACTGATGATCTGATCCGTCTGCTTGATAGACTGAGAATATATGCCGCAGTGGTCGTCGGTCATGGTCTGGGTGGATTGATAGCTATGCAGTTTGCCGCAATGCATCCCGAATGCTGTCCTGCACTGATTTTGTGCTCCACCTCGCCATCATTTCCCCGCTTGTCAGACGACGAGTTTATCTCGCACATGCTTCCAGGAGAAGTCAAACTAGAGAGCGCCATTGTCAGATGGTGGAAACGGTGGTTCGGACGCAAAGCTGGTCCCTGCGCAGCCGAACCAAACGCTATTCTCACCGAATGCCTGTCTAAAATAGATCATGTTACACTGGCTAAGCGCATGAATATTTTGAGAAATACAGACTTGACATCCTTAGTCAGTGAGATTGAAGTCCCCACGCTTGTGACAGCTTCCACAGATGATGCGGCGTATATCCTGGCAGGCTCACAGGTATTGGAAGAGAGCATACCGAATGCAAGCCTCGAAATAATCGAAGGTACAGACCGCTTCTACTTCCACACAAGACATGATCTTTTCAATGCCATTATTGACGACTATCTGGCCGAGAAGATTGCACTGTTTTGAATTACACCCATCCCCGATCACGCATCGATTGCACGACCTCATCCACAGCCAGTGCCCATGCCGCATGCCTGTAGGATGCTTTTTTGCTCACGGCAAACTCCGAGACCTCGGCATATGAGCGTGATATCTGTCTTTCTATGACTTCATAGGTCTCACGCTTATCTGTCAGACTCCCCGATTTCGCTTGGCGCCACTCTATGTAAGATGCGATTACGCCACCTGAGTTTGCAAGAATATCAGGCACCGCCATTATTTTTCTGTCATTAAGCACCGTGTCGGCAGTGGACATTGTAGGATCGTTGGCTGCCTCTACTATCAGTTTTGCCCGGACTTTACTTGCGACTTTGTCAGTGATAACCCCACCTGCTGCAGCCGGAACGAGCACATCCACAGGCAGATATAGCAGATCATCCCTTGGGATTGCAGGCAAATCCAGCTCTTCGAGGTCGCGGACTGTTTTTATCTTGTCAATCGGCACTCCATGCTCGCAGTATATAGCTTTTGACACATCCGAAACAGCGACAACTCGCGCGCCCCATTCATGCAGGAATATTGCGGTCCATCTGCCAACATTGCCGAAGCCCTGGACTGCTACGGTGAGGTCTTTTATTTCTTTACCGAGAATGTCGGCTGCAGCGAGCTTTACCGTGGTTGCCACGCCGTAACCAGTCGCCTCTGCCCTGCCCGGCAGACCTCCTATCCGCGGCGGTTTGCCTGTAACCGATTCGAGGATGTGTGTGCAGCCATAGATAGTAGCCATATCCGCTGGTCCAGTCCCCATGTCCGGCGCAGGGACGTATGCGCCGGAATGAAGATACGGTCCGAATACATGCACATATTCAGAAAGAAGCGCGCGCCTTGCCTCCGGGCTCAGGCAGTTTCCGTCTATCCTGATACCCGACTTGCCGCCGCCGAAGGGAATTTTGGCAAGTGCGCACTTATAGGTCATCAGTTCAGCAAGCCGACGAGTTTCCTCGATGCTGACATCATTCCACATTCTGATGCCGCCCTTTGCCGGCCCCCTCACACTGCTGTGCTGCACAATAAACGAATCCGCCTGAATAATGTGTCCGTCCCACTTCAGGCTTAGGTTAGAATACAGTTCCATCTCGCTCTTGCTCAGAAGCTGCACCGCTTCCGGGCTGATGTCGATATACCGTGAAACAAGATCAAAATCCACAACGCTCATTTCATCATCTCCTTTGATGATCCATTGCTTCTTTGCATTCAGCGTTTATCCAAGAATTTCATTAACCGCTTCTTCAAACACATCGATAGACTCGTGCAGCGCATCTTCGGCAATCGTAAGTGGAGGCGCAATTTTAAGGCATTCCCCACCGATACCTACAGGCGCAAACATCAACAGACCCTTATGAATGCATTTGAGATTTATGGCTGTAGCAGTAACAGGGTCTGGTTCCTTTGTTCCCGGTTTTACCACTTGAATACCAGCAACCAGCCCGAGGCCATGGAAGCATCCCAGTCTATCCGGGTATTTTTTCTGGATGCGCTCAAGTTCGGGGTTCATAATCTTTCCGAGTTGTGCAGCCCTTTCGGTGAGCTTTTCGTCCAATATCAGCTTGAGGTTGGCAACAGCGGCAGCCACAGGCAGAGGCGAAGCTGAGTGAGTGGATGTCATCGACCCTGGCGGATATAGACCCATAATGTCTTCACGCCCGATCACAGCCGATATCGGCAGCGATGACGATATCCCTTTGCCGCATGAGATCAGGTCTGGCTTGACTCCATAATGCTCGAAGCAGAACAACTTGCCGGTGCGCCCGAAACCCGATTGCACTTCATCAAATGTCATCACGATATCGTATTTGCGGCAGAACTCCTGCAGCTTTTGAGCATACTCCACAGTCAGGAAATCCGGTCCCACGCCCTGATAGCTCTCAGTCATAACTCCGGCTATGTCTTCAGGCTTGATTCCTTTCTCCTTAAGAGTGCTAAGGAATAGATCGAATGATCGGTCTACAGTTTTATAGCCGTCCGGGAATGGTACCTGGACAAATGTCTGATTTCTGTCGACCATCCATTCCTTCTGTCTGTCCATCCCGCCTGCAAGCTGCGCGCCCATGGTTCTGCCATGGAATGCATTCTTAAATGAGACGAAATATTTTTTGTGAGGCCCATGCTTTTTCAGAGCATATGTCTTTGAGAGCTTGATACAGTTCTCTGTGGCCTCGCTGCCGGTCGAGAGGAGAAACACACGATACTTTTCAGGCTCAGGAGCAAGCGATTGGAGAATTCCGCAAAGCTCAGCGCGCTGCTCGTGCACAAACACATAGCTTGCCAGCAGACCCTGGTCTATAACTTTTTTCAAGGCATCACGAATTTCTTTTCGGCCATGACCGGCATTGGCGACCAGCACACAGCTCGACCAGTCTATCCAGCAGTTTCCCCAGCGGTCTTCAATGATAAAATTGTCTGCCTTGTGCCAGATCACAGGCGGCTGGCCGGACATACTCTGCGGCTCGCACTGTCTCAGTTTTTCGAGTATAGGCAGCGACTCCGGCACCGGAATCTTTGTCTTTATAGTCCTGTATTTTGTATTGACCTGCGGCACATCCACAGGTGTAAGATCATACACAGCCATTTTATTCCCCTGTTATCTCAATTTAATCACTTCGCCAGTCTTGATGCTTTCATGGACGGCGACAGCAATGCGTGTAACTTCTCTTCCGTCCTCACCGGATGCCCAGCAGCCTTTTATCTTGTCTATCGAGCCGCCACCTTTGAGGAAAGAGACATTGTATGCGAAGTCTTCGATGCTTTCGATGCCATAACCGCGCAGAATCTTGCGTCCGTATTTGTCTTCGAGTTTGCGTGTGAAGTTGTTGTTATATGTCGCCATGCCCTCGTCGGTGATGCAGGATCGGGTTCCCCTGTCCTGACTGTCGCACTCAAAGACCCCTTTTGTGCCGACAACGCGCAGTGCCTGGTTAACAATCGCCTCAAAGCCCAGCGGCATGATCCATGATGTATCGAACGTAAATGCAGATCCGTTTTCAAATGTCATCTTTGCATTGATGCAGTCATATGTGTCCACGCCGTAGTCCTTGAGGAGCGTGTTTTTGGTGCCGGTCGCATATACGCTCTTCACCTCGCTCTTTACAATCCATCGAATGAGATCATAGAAGTGAACACCAAGAAACCATGCCGGAGACGAGTTCGGCGCCCAGTGCGGGAACCATTTGCTCGGCACCTCTATGCGGTCCTCCATATATACGCTGCCATAGAGTATATCACCAAGCTCGCCCGCCTGCACTCTGCGCTCGACAGCCTGATGGTCCGGGTCATATCGCTTGTGAAAGTCCACCTGGAGCAGCACGCCCGAATCTTTGGCCGCCTGAATGATTTCATCGCATCCTTTCACAGTGATATCCAGCGGCTTTTCGACCAGCACATGCTTGCCTGCCCTGGCTGCAGCCACTGCAATGTCTTTGTGCAGATGATCGGGGGTGGCTATGCTCACTGCATCGATATCCGCCTTTGCGAGCATCTCGTTATAGTCCGTGTATATCGGGCAATTGTATTCTTTGCGCAGCTGATCCGCGCGTTTTGGGTTTGCTTCTGCAATGGCGGCGAGTTCGGCAACATTCGTATACCCGAGCTGAGTGAATGCGTCCAGATGCATCTGACCGAACTTACCTGCGCCCACCACTGCCACTTTTATTGACATCTAATTAAGTCCTCCTGCTATGAGTAAATCTGAAACCATATATATTAGGAATGCGGGTGTGATTTATACTCCTTTGTTCGGGCGCAATATCTGATTGCGACCGCAAGGAAATTTCGCGATTTGAAATCGCGGAGTTCTTTTCCGGGCTGGATCGGATATCCAGCCCGAACAGAGAATGTATTCGCATTCTTAGCGATAAATATTCTTCAGTGTTTCCGCTATTAAGCACCGCACCAGTCGATCAAGAAGAGTGTCAAAACCTCCGCTGCGCGCAGTATATCGTCCATCTTGACCTGCTCGTTGAGAGAATGCGCGTAACCCAGGTCTCCCGCGCCAAAGACTATCGTAGGCATCTGACCGGTGTGATAGAAAAGCCTGCCGTCGCATGATGCAATCCAGCCCAGCAGCGGTTCCGGTCCAAGCACAGACCCGGCGATTTCACAGAACGATTTCACTGCCGGATGATTCACATCCGTCTCAAATGCCTCGTTATGCAGCCGCGAGAACTCGAATGTGTAATGCTGCTTTGCCCACTCACTCGCCTTTGCGTCGATGAGGCCATGCACTTCATCATATATTTGTGCAATCCGCCTGTTGGGTAAAAACGCTATTCCACCCTCGATCCAGCAGTTTGCGGGCACTGTAGCAGGCCAGTCGCCGCCGTTTATCTGGCCGATATTCACATTCACCGGGCTTGGCTCGAATGGAAACAAAGGGCTGCCCTTCGACTCTTCACGCAGTGCCTGCTCATATTCTCTGAGTATTTTGATGAGACCTACCATCTCGTCAATCGCGCTGATGCCGTCCCAATACTTGCCCATATGCGCCGATTTGCCGTCAACCGCCAGCTTATACCACACAGCTCCTCTATTGGCAGGATGCACCTTGAGGCTCGTCGGCTCCAGCACTACTGCAACATCCGCTTTGTGACCCTGCTTTATCACTGAGAGCGAGCCGTTTCCACCAGCTTCTTCCTCGATCACCAACTGCGCCTGCAGATCACCTTTCAGCTTCAGCCCGAGCACTTTCAATGTTTCGAGCGCAAGAATGACAGTGAGCACCTGCCCCTTTGCGTCGCAGGCTCCTCTGCCGTATACAATGCTGTCTTCATACCTCGGCACGAACATTTCGTCGGTTGCGGGCACGACATCGCTGTGAGAATTGATAATCGCGCTCCTGCCGCCCCCTGAGCCGGGCAGGTTCACGAGTATGTTGGGACGGCCATGATAGTCTTTAAGTCCCGGCACAACCGTATAATCCGGGTCATCGACTATTTTTTCGTCAATGTCCTCAAACTGCGGTGCAAAGCCCTGCTTGCTCAGATAATCGAATAAGAATTTCTGCACTTCATGCTCGCAGCACGCCGTGCTTTTAATTGAAATCAGCTCCTGCAAGAGCTTTGCAGCGCTTTCCTTTTGCGATGCCAGGTGTTGCTTAATATCCACGAGATACTGGTCCTTTCTTTGAGCTAAACAATTTACGCTAAGTAAATTGCACTTCTCAGCATAGAATCCGTATGTGTTAAAGTGCAATCTCTGATACAAGTTTATGGGCGTAATTTACTTAGCGTTTCGCCTCTTCTAATACCCACAGGCACTGTCATACTCTCCGGCGGCATCAGCGGGTCTTCCATTCTGTCAAAGAGCCTGTGGACTGCTGTCCTGGCCATAGCCGGATAGATGTCGTCGAGACATGTGATTGCGGGAAAAGGCAGCAGCGCAGCCGAATACGACTGTGCCCACCCGACATAGCTTATATCCTGTGGAACCCGGCAGCCCATAGCGCTCAGAGTGCTTAGAATTATTGCGTGGTCGGATGTTGTCCAGGCAAATATGGCCGTCGGCTTTGTGGCCAGCAAGTCACTCAGCAGCTTGGTGTAGACAACGCGGGACTTGTGCCGCACCTGCGATATGTCCGCGACAAGGCCGGCCTCCTCATAAGCCTTGCGAAACCCCTCCATAGGACCGGACCATGCCACGTCATCGGGAAACTGAACAATGGCTGCAATGCGTTTGTGTCCCACATCTATCATCATCCGTGTCAGTTCATATCCCAGATCTACATAATCAACCCGAACTCTGTCCATATCCATATCGAGTGTTTGGGACCTATCATCAAGCAGCACTGTCGGCATCACGTCTGCCAAGCTGCGAGCCAATTCCATGCTGAACTTTCCTGTCAGGATAACACCGTCCGCCGCAAGAGGGTTGACGTACACTTTAATCTGGTTGTATGACGCAAACTCGGGCATGCCCACAAGAAAAATGCGGTAGCTGTTGTGAAACGCTTCACTGCAGATCGCGAGGTGCAGTTCATGTTGCGCAGGAGCCATCTCTCCACACACGACAAACGCGATATTGCCGGTGCGCCGTCTTCTGGGGTTATATCCCATCTCGCGGGCGGTCTTGAGGATCAGCTTTCTGGTATCCGGCGATATGCGGTGGAGCGGGTCATGGCCGAGCACGCGCGTGACTGTGCTTCGCGAGATGCCGAGCCTGTCTGCGATAGCTTGTTGATCGACTCTGCTCTTGGACACTTTTATCACCTTTTGCTGATATTGCACAGTGGCGCACTGTGCGCAGTATATCTCAACCTGATATCAATGTCAACACTTACAAGCTCAGTTTCTGGGAACAGCTTATTACCCGAAGATGGTTTTCGTCTGATCGTGTAACGTTTGTCGTCTGATCGCATATCACATCAACAGAGTGGGAGGGCGAGGCTCCCGCCGAGCCTCATTTATCCGCATGAATGCAGAAATTAGAGCGTTGTTTTGTGTTTTCGCATGGAGGGTAGAAGCGCATTAACCCGCATTATTCACGAGAAACGTGAATAATGCTCTCGGAGACCCGGATTAAGATACTTTAAGGAGCGCATGGCCATGGCAAATAAGAAAGCCAAGCAGAAGAAACCCAAACAAAACAAAATTTCGGGACAAAAGGGCGGTTCGTTTGAAGAGCTGGGTTCTCCTCAGCCTATAAAGAAGAAAAAGAACAAAAGCCAGTAGTCTCAATGGATAAACCAGCGAAACTCAGCCTCCGCTGAGCAATACATGCGGCTGGGTGGAGGCTACTCCCTATACCTGTTGGTAATAGGCAGCCTTCTGTCCCGTCCGAACGCCTTGGGTGTAATCTTGACCCCAGGGGCGGCCTGACGACGTTTATATTCATTTCGGTCAATCATCTTCACTACGCGCCGCACTGTCTCCTCGTCGAATCCGAGAGCGACTATTTCTTTTATGCTGCGGTCTTCCTGCACATAAGCATCAATTATAGGATCGAGAATTTCATATGGAGGCAGTGTGTCCTGATCCTTCTGATCGGGTTTAAGTTCAGCTGACGGCGGACGTGTTATGATCGTCTCAGGGATCACGGGTGATATCGAATTGCGATATGCGGCCAGTTTATAGACAAGGGTCTTGGGCACATCCTTGATGACCGCAAATCCGCCAGCCATATCTCCATACAGCGTGGAGTAGCCGCACGCCATCTCGCTTTTGTTGCCGGTAGTGAGCACCAGCAGGCCAAATTTGTTTGAGAGAGCCATCAGCAGGTTTCCGCGGATCCTTGCCTGCAAGTTCTCTTCGGCAGTCCCCGTTTCCGTGCCCTCAAAGACATCCGACAGCGACCTGTTGTACGAGTCCATAATGTCGGAGATGGCGATCCAGTCATACCTGATAGCAAGGTTTTTTGAGATGGTCTCGGCGTCTGACTGTGTCTCGCTTGACGAATAGACTGAGGGCATTATCAGCGTTCTTACTCGGTCCTTACCGAGCGCATCCACGGCAATGCAGGCTGTCAGAGCCGAATCGATACCGCCGCTCATACCCAGCACAACCTCTTTGAAGCCGTTCTTGTTCACATAGTCACGAGTGCCCAACACCAGGGCTTTGTAGACTTCTTCTACTTTGCCAGGAGGGCAGGCCGATTCGGACAGCTTGCCGTTGTGCTCAATCTTTCTAGCACTTTCCAGCATAACTTCCGGAACACATACTTCTGATGAGCCTTTGAGCTTTGCTTTGCGCCTGCGCGGGTCCACAAGCCTTTGATGCTCCACCAGAGACAAATCCAGATCGACTATCGCGAGCTGCTCCTCGAAAGCCTTGCATCGGAACACTACATCGCCCGTCGGCCCAACAACCAGCGAGTGGCCGTCAAAGACCAGTTCATCCTGTCCGCCGACTGCATTTAAGTATATGAAAGCACAAGTGTTGTCGCTGGCGCGCGTGCACAGCATCCTTTCGCGGGATCGCCATTTACTGTGGTGAAAAGGTGATGAGTTGATATCGACTATAAGCTGCGCACCGCCCACCAGAGACTCAACCGTATGCGGTCCGCCCGCGTACCATGCGTCTTCGCATATCTCCACGCCGAAAGTCACCTGATTTAGGGTATATACCTGCGCTTTTGTACCGGACTGAAAATAGCGGTCTTCGTCAAACACACCGTAGTTGGGCAAGAAAAATTTGTGCTGAACCCCCACAATTTCGCCGTTATGTATGATCGCGGCCGCATTGTAGATATCTTTTGCCACATCCACAAACCCCACAATCGCAGTTATTCCCTCCGTTGCTTTTGCGATGTCTGCCATGGCAGCCACATTGCCTTCCACAAAACCCTGCTTCAAGAGCAAGTCTTCCGGTGGATACCCGGTCACGGCCAGTTCCGGAAACACGACCAGGTCGGCGCCGCACTGTCTTGCCTGTGCGATGTTATCTATTATTTTACGTGTGTTGCCTTCGATGTCACCGACAGTCTGATTCAGCTGTGCTAGAGCAATACGCAGGCTATGTGAAAGGTCGCTTCTCAATTCGATTCTCCTAAGCTCTCAAGTCCTAGTTCAATTACGCCGATATACTTCATAGGGCTGCTTGCCCAAATCCTTATAAGGGTGGTGTAGTAAAGTGCCACAATTAAAAACAAAAGCTCCGACCACTTCAAGTGCAGTATCCGGTCCGACACTACGCAAACCGAGCGCTGCTGAAGCTCGTGATCTCATCAACAAGATGATGGAATACGAAGCCGCAGCCCTTGAGCGCGGTGTAAATTCTACACGAGGTCGATTCGAGATGCTTACGGCTTCAGAACGGCAATTTTATAGAGCCGAGCTTATAGCCGATTACATCAGGCTCAGTGTAGGCAATATGGGCAACACCAAGGGCTATTATGATGCAGCATTCAATATATTCTGCTCCAAAATCTGTGAGATGAGTATCCCTTCTCATGAACTTATCGGCACATACTTGGCCTCTGTCGATATTGTAAACAAAGAAAAAGGGCTGGCCGATGTACCTAACTTGGCTGACGCCATCCGCCGAACGATGATCGATGTGCTTGCCGGATGTGTCGGCAAGATGAAAGAACAAGCCAGTATCACTGCGACCGGGATAAAGACTGGTAACTGATCTATAATTCCGGCTCAAGCACCACTATCTGTTGTTCGCCCGGCAGGCTTTTTTTCGTCACTTCAAAAATTGAGCCGGCAGGCATAATTACGTTCGGCTTATTTTCAATAAACTCATCTACACCAGTAATGTTGAACGAACATTTTGCCGTGCGATAATGCATAGGGATCGCAATTTTCGCCTCGACCTGAGATGCGACCTTTGCTGCTTGCACAGCATCTATTGTAAAGAACCCTCCAACCGGGACCAGCGCTACATCCACAGTCCCGATCTCAGCAGCTTGATCCGCGGTCAATATATGACCCAGATCGCCCATATGTGCAATGCGCAGTCCCTCGGCGCTCATGACAAAGACCGTATTTTTTCCCCGTCTGGCGCCTTTTTCATTATCATGATATGTCTCGACTCCCAGGAAATCCACATCATCGGCGCCAAACTTGCCACTGCCGCGAATAATAACAGGGCTGCCCTTCACTAAATGCATGCCGTTGTGATCTTTGTGCTCATGGCTTATTGTGACTATATCCACAGGCTCGCTGAAGACATCATAAGCCAGAGTCCCAGGATATGCGCTGGGATCATATGGATCCGTAAGAATCCTCGTTCCAGAGTCTGTCGTTATCAGAAATGACGAATGTCCCAAAAATCGGATCTGCATCTGGTGTTTCCTCTCTGACAGCGGCATTATATGACGAAGCCGGGCGGCTGTCAACGAGCAAGCCTGAGTGCAACCTTGAAGAATCATTGCGGGCGACGGGCAAAATGAGGGAATTGCGTGGGCAAATATACAAAATAGACAGGCAAATCTTGTAACGCTAATAGCCAATTTGCCTGTCTAGCGACGTGATACGACTACTTTGTTTTTGACGCCTTAACTGCTTTTTTTGCAGGCTTGGCTACCGGCTTTATAGCTTTTGGTGTCCGCTTGATAGGCTTGGCAGCAGACTTCATGACCTTCTTTGCAGGTTTCGCAGGCTTGAGTGCCTTTACCGGAGCTTTCTTTACTTTTATCATCTTACATACCGGTTTTGCAACTCTGGCTGGTGCCGCAGGCTTTACGCATTTTGCGGCTACGGCTGTTTTAGCCGGCACTGCCTTCTTTGGCGCAGGTTTTTTTGTGGCTGCAAGTGTTGGTAACAGTGACACACTAAGCAGAGCTAGCGCACAAATACAAACAAATACTTTTTTCATATTGCATCCTCCATATGATTTGGATGGCCATCTTCAGTATTTGACGCGCATGCCTGCCCGCCGTTCCTCATTTTGCTGCTATTTATTTTTGTCGCCGTCGACAAAAGGCTTGGGACCGTTCGGCTCGCCTTTATACCAGCCCTTGTGCTTGCCATTGTCATTGTTGGTTTTTTCACTGTTGGTGACACGTGATTTCAATATCTCTTTTACGGTCGGACGTGAGTTATTTTTTGATGTGACATCTTTTTGTTCTGAGAGTGCCATGTCGACAACAGCCGTAACACCTGCTCCGTCAACTCGCTTCATTTTCAATGGGTTTGAAGAGGTTGTCGGGACAAGTATCTTAACCCTGAATTTGCCGCCGCTGAAAAGGTCTTCATATTGCCAGAGCGCATTTACCGAACCGATGACTTTGCTCGATGCCGAGATTTGCGCCGCCCCCAAATACGCCTTTTCACCGACGCTGCCCATCGGGACAACCTTTGTCACAGAACCTTTATTGAACGTAATTGTATTGAGTGCCTTATTGATGGTCGACCCCGCATTTTTTACGGCCACCAGCACAGCGGCTCCCCTGATTACATCACCAGCCTGGATGCCGGTGCCGACAGTGTTATATTTCAGCCGTCCATCAAGAGCAACATCTATTATTGCCGTGACACCCACACCGGCAACGCGGTTAAGTTTAACCGGGTTCAGACTGGCGCTTGGCAGCAGCACTTTTGCACGATAGTTATTGTTGCTCAAATTTTTCTCATACTGAAATACTGCTTTTACGCTGTCCACCTTGGCCTTAGGGCCGCTTACTTGCGCTCCCCCGATATAGCCCTTTTCACCAACGCTGAGAATCGGCACCACTTTTGTGGCGAGCTTACTTTTCATTCCGTGGCGGAACGTCACGGTATTTATGAATTTATCGAGCGGCCCTGCTGCTTTGGTGACGGCAAAACCAATTGCGGCACCTTTGATAACTTTTGTCCCAAGCGTAGCCGTAATAGCAGGACTTGCGGCTGCTGTTATCAGTGTTGCAGCCATTACAAGCATAGTTAGTCCATTTTTTGTTTTCATAACATACTCCTTTCGGACAAAACCACCATCACATTTCCTATGTTTATATGAGACGCTTATTCTGCTCAGCTATGTTCCATTTATTGCGCTAAAACGAAGGAACGCCCTTATTAAACGTGAAAGACAAATCGTGTATGTTAACATTTTCCGCGTGGCAGATGTCTAAGGAAATAGAAGAGAAGCCGAGGGTATTCTTATTGTCTATGTCGGAAACAGACTTGGTTGAGCAGGCGCGGGCAGGCGATGTCGGGGCATTCGACCGCCTGATGTCTCTTCATCAGGATAGGGTGTTTGCCCTGGCATACAGGATTTTGTGTAATATGGAAGATGCCGCGGATGTTCAGCAGGAGACATTTGTCAGGGCATGGAGGTTTTTGCATAAATTTCGCGGCGAGGCCGGGTTTTCAACCTGGCTGCACAGGATCACAGTAAATTTGTGTCTATCGAAAAAGAGACGCATCAAGCCGGACCTTGTGTCGTTTGATGATGACTTGATCGAGTGTTCTGTCGACATTCGGACGTACACATGTGCGGACCGAGTGGCGACCGCTATGGTGGTAAGGAATGCCATGGCGCAGTTACCGGCAAATTACATGGCAGTTATTGTGCTGCGGGAGATTGAAGAGAGACCTTTTGAAGAGATTGCAAGGATACTCGGCTGCTCAGTTGGAAGCGCGAGAGTGCGCTGTTGCAAAGCAAGAAAACTGCTTCGAGACAAGCTGGAAGCCTGTCTGAAGGAGGAAGACCAATGAAGTGTGGACATTTCAACATTGATGATGACGCTGAGGTGCATGAGCTTTTGAAAAGCACGGACTATGTTCCTCCGGCGCCTGACTGCAGGCAGGCTGTAATGGCAAAAATCGTGCGCCGACCGTCCAAGAGCAGATCTGTGTGGTTTTATGCATTCGGGTTGATTCCTGTTGCTGCGCTGGTCCTCGTTTTGTTTATTATGAACAAGCCGGTGCCGCCAGAAAGCGAGATTGCCATGGCTCCCAGGCTGCCAAAAGCAGCCGAGCCTGCCAACTCGATTGTTGCTCCGCGTCCTAAAGTCGACGTGGAGACTGTAAAGCAGGAACAGCCAAAAGAACCCGGTGTTCATTACAAATCTCCTGGTGTTCCACATAGAGTCGAGCCCAGGAAAAAATACAGCATCCCGAAGAAAAGGCTGCCGATTATTGACCGTAAGCCTTCGTCAAGTAAGCTTCAAGCAAGTGTGGATAAGGACGAACCAAAGCAGCCCCAACCTGCCATCGAACCAATTGTTGAAGCGCCGGTCACGATTGTGGCAGTAACCAATGAAGTGCCTGATGATAATTACAGTTACAGCACCACCGAACGTGACCCTGCCACCGGTAACATCACGCAGTGCTCGGGGTTGCGGTCTGGAAATATGGTGATGGTATACGTGGACGTCGAGTCCGGTGATTAACCGATAAGGAGAAATTGTCATGATGAAATATATACGCCTATTGAGTGTTTTGCTGGTTGTATTGGCTGTGCTTACTTCTTGTGCAATATGTGGCGCCGAGGAAAAGCAAAAAACTGATCCATGGCAAACACCTATTACAATTGATTTGAAAGATGTATCGACGCGAAAAGCTCTTGATGCACTCTTTAGTGGCACAGGAATAAATTATGCAGTCGATTCGATTGTAGACGGATATATCCAATCATTCAGCATCCGTGATATGCGCTTACGCACTGCGCTAGATGCCTTGATAAAGACAGCAGGGCTTACTTACAGAGAGGATAACGGAGTTGTTATCATAACTGTCGACCCTGCGCGCTTGGGCAAATCCGTCAGTGTTGATTTCAAAGACACTCCTATTGAAGAGGCTTTGAATACTCTTTTCCAAAAGGCTGGTGAGAGCGGATGGAGCATCGACAAGAGCGTTTCAGGCGTGAAGGTGACATACTCAGCCACAGACGTTCCTTTTCGTCGGGCTTTGGTGGAAATATTAAGACCATCCAAGGCTAAATTCGCTGATAAACGCATTTGGATAGACTCGCTCGATAAAGTAATAAATATCGAGGCAAAAAACATGCCTCTTTCTGATGTTCTGCATACGATTTTTGAGAATTCAGGAATCAGCTACACTATGGATCAGGGTTTGGATGCGCTTAGCGTAACAGCCGTGCTGAAAAATGCACCTCTCGAAGTTGCACTCAAATCGGTCTGCAAGACAGCCGGGCTTGTCTACAGAATAGATAACGGTATCTATCTGATTTCTGCAAAACCACAACAGATGTTTAATGGTGCGATGGGTTGTGCTGTTACACCTGATGCGCTTAATGCGTCAAGTGGCTTTAATGCCGGTGCAAGGCTGGATATGATGCCGGGTATGACCGCTGGTACGGCCACTGAAGTAATTGACCTAAAGTATGTAAATGCGGGAGACATTGCACCGTTTATAAAGTCACGCTCAATCATTCCACTGACTGTAACAGCTACAAGCGGCAACAGGATCATCCTTCGGGGAACAGAAGATGACATCGCATCTGCAGAGGATGTTATACGCGCGCTGGATACGGAAAACGCGCTGCCCAGACCTGTCCGGCTTAAGCTGGCGGCAAAGATTACTGTTGCTACTGAACAAGGTCCTAAAGTCTATGATACAAGCACTGAGAGTGTGGGAGCCGAGCAGACACCTATAGCGTTGAATCTTGAAGCATCTGTGGGCTATACGACATCGGCCAACAAGCCGGTTGAAAAGAAAGAAACCCTTAATTATGCAGTGATCAATCTACTGCAGGCAGCAATTGTACCATCAATGAATGCAGACGGCACAATTGGTTTATCGGGTCAAGGACGTTTTTCTTTTCCATTTGATAAACATCCAGAGAATCAATTGACAAAGTCTTTTAATCTGGCAGCTTCAGTTGATGTCGGCAAGCCCTACAACATAGCTGCAGGATCAATCAATCTCGACATCGGCAAAGTCGATTTTGTCGTAACCATAACAGCCACTCCCGAAAAGGGCAGGGTTTACGTAGCGCCAAAGGATGATGCACAACAGCAGCCTGGAAATGTTCATCTTTTCTGGGGTCAATCAGGTAGTAATCAACAGAGTAAATATTAGCATCCCGCCGTCAGTCCATAAGTCAATGATGTCCGGCTCACATATTTCTCATGCCTGAAGGGTAAAGACAATATGGATTCATTATCTTTCCTGAAAGGGGTGTTGGCTATGACAGATGAACGCGATATGGAAGGCAGGACCCCAGCGCAGGAACGTGCCCAAATCGGCACACCGGCAGGTGAAACACCCGAAAAGGGACGAACGAGACATGGCACTTATGGACTTACCAGTGAAGAGGATGTTGAGAAGACCCACAGGCGAGGATTCATTGGATTGGAATTCGATATCGATGAAGAGGACCTTTACGAGAGTGGAGACGAGATATCCGCAACCGGCGGCATCACAGGAACCAAAGTGACCGGCGGTGTCCCGGCTGGCGGCACTCAAGCAGGTGGCACACCGAGTAAATCCGAGGGTATTCCGAGTTGGGAAGAAAAATCCTAACCCGAATTATGCTCGTCGAGCATATTTCGGGTCCGGGCTGCGCATCATTCACGTTTCTCGTGAATAATGCGCGCTAAGACCAATACGGCCCGCTACAACCGCACTCCGGGGTTGGGGCGGTTGCATACGGGCCGTATGATTTATACCCTTTCTTGCAAGATTTGCTAATTATTCCACAGTCAGAACCCTAATTAAACTCGTATTGCCGGGGATTCCCACGGGCACTCCCGCAATTACCAGTACGGTGTCACCTTTCTTTACCAGTTTGTTATCGCATGCAGCTTCTACGGCGTTTTCGATCAAACCATCTGTGTCTTTAGCCATCTCGACAAAAATGGGGCTGACTCCCCAAGAAAGAGCCAGACGCCGGGCTGTCTCATCATTTGAGGCAGCCGCGATAATTTGAGCCTCAGGTCGATATTTGCTCACCAGACGGGCTGTTGTGCCGCCATATGTGCAGGTAACGATTGCGGATACTTTTATGTCATGCGCCAGCTTGGCCGCAGCTTCACCAATGGCCTCGGTCGTGTCGTGAGTCGGATATGCCATACGCCTTTCGGTGATGCTTTTATAGTCCAGCGATTTTTCAGTGCTGCGCGCGATCTTGTCCATCATCTGCACAGTCTCTATGGGAAACTTGCCCATTGCCGTCTCGCCGGAGAGCATGGTAGCATCCGTCCCGTCTATGATGGCGTTGGCGACATCGGTAACCTCGGCGCGAGTGGGACGTGGATTAGAGATCATCGAGTCGAGCATTTGAGTAGCTGTGATTACAGGTTTGCCGAGACGGTTGCAGTGCCGGATAATGTTTTTTTGAATAGTCGGCACCTCGTCTATAGGCAGCTCGATGCCCAAGTCTCCACGAGCGACCATGACCCCATCATATTCCTCGATAATACTGATCATATTGCGCACGGCCTCAGGCTGCTCTATCTTCGCAATGACGGGCACACGCTTGCCGACCTCTCTCATCACCTTTCTCAGAGGCTTGATATCATCCGCCGAGCGCACGAATGAACTGGCGACCCAGTCAACTCCATGCTCCAGGCCGAAGCGCAGATCATTTTTATCCTTTTGGGTCACACCCGGCACATCATAATCAGCACCCGGCACGGTGAAGCCCTTGTTCGAGTAGAGTTCGCCTCCTATTACGACCTTTGTAACTATGTTTTGTGCATCAGTCGAGGTGACCTTAAACTCCAGTTTGGCATCGTCCACATAGATCATCTGGCCTTTTTTGACCTGAGCTGCAAGATTTGGAAACGGTAGCGTGACATGCTCGGCGTTACCTTCGACGTCGGATGATGTAAAAGTAAATGTCTGCCCTGCGGTGAGCATGACAGGCGCCTTGGCTATCTTGCCGATGCGTATTTTGGGTCCCGAGAGGTCCTGAAGAATCCCGACGGTCTTGCCGAGTTTTTCAGATATTCGCCGGATAAGTTTTATCTGAGCAAGGTGTTCGTCATAGGTTCCGTGAGAGAAGTTGAGCCTGGCTACATTCATTCCGGCCTTTATCAACTTCATTATTTTTTCTGGTGAGTTGCTCGCAGGTCCGATGGTGCATACAATCTTGGTTCTTCGCATGACATATCTCCAATCTTTCTTGTTTTCATGCTACGGGAAACAACATCGGGCAGTCAAGCTCAAACGGGGCATGTAAGAACAACTTAACATTACCGCAAAGGCTGTGTTACATTATCTTAGGTAATAGGTGCACAAAAGGGGAAACACGATAATTAGATTCCATGTTTCCCCTTATTAAGTGTTTCTGTGATCCTACAAAATCAGTGCGGTATAACCGGCAGGCTTGCCGCGGCAACAGCCTGACCGATGCGGCGAATCTTCTCATCAGGCAGATGTAGTTCTATCTTTTTGGCAAGTTCAGGGAACTCGGTTTCGAGAACCTTCTTTGCCTGAGCAAGAATGATGTTTCCGCCATCGAACGAAGTTACGCGGCCAAGGACGAGCGCATGCTTGAGTTCATAGAACATCGCATAGTGCGCAATGCCATAGCCCGTAAACACGCCGATGCTCTCCCAAATCTTGATCGCTCTCTCATCATTTGCGTTTAGCAGATCCTGTACCGATCTGAGCTTCTCGGCAAGACCCAGGCCCTCATCAATCTCGATACCCGCAACCTTTGCGAGTCTGAAAACGGCCTGTTGAGAGAAATACAGCGCGCCGCAGCCCAAATCACCAGACCATTCGTCCGCGGGAGCATTGTCTCCATAGTCAACCGGAATGAATGCAACCTCATTGAGCCATGATGTAATCTCGCCGGCAGGAGTCACATATCCGCCTGCTTCACTCGAACCCATAGCCACGCCAAGCACTGAATCGTCTTTCAAGGACATGGCTCCGGCAAGCGCGGTGACTTCACCGTCGTTGACCACATCAAACGGAATCCCACCCCATTCTTTCTTGAGGTCGATAAACAGACTTGCGATCTTGTCGAACTTATCTTTCGGCACACCCCTGAAGAGAGATGCCACACGTGGGCGATTGTTGATATATACACCAGCCGAGCTTCCGCCGACCGCGTCGACCCTGGGCATATGTGATGCGGCTGTTTTGAGAGCAGTATTGATCTCATTATAATGATAAGCCGGGTCTGTGGCATTGCGAGGGTCCCAGTTGACTTCCTCAGTGTAGACCGCCTCACCATCAATTACTGCGGAGACTTTGCGGTCGCTTGCGCCGAGGTCGAAACCTATTCTGCATCCGTCAAGGTGGCCGCCCAGGGGCATGGTGCCTTCTGAGGGCGCTGGAACCTTGTCCGCGTCGGTTACCTCCACAGTAAACGGCTTCTCATACACTCCGCCCATAAAATCGGCGTCGAATTTACGTTCTCCGGTGGATGAATACACATTCTTTATGTGTTCGCCGACACTCTTTGGTCCACCGACAATGACTTTCCATCCGCCGCGCTGCCAGAGCAGTGTCTTGACCACACGTTCTGCAAACGGCAAATTGAGGTCGGAATTTGCCGAGCCTTCGGCAAAGCATTTTGTGTTGAATACGGATACTGATCCATCGCCTCTTTCAAGCGCGATAACCAGTTTCACGCCCTCGCCCGACTCTTCGACCATACGCAAAAATGCGCGGTTTACAATTGCCGCAGGGGCGAAATCTTTATGCAGAGGCGGCACGATAGCCGGCTTTGCAAGCTGAGAAAACTTACTCATTGTATTCCCCTCTTGTGATTCGCGAACCGCACGGGAGGATCCGGCGGCCTATCTAACTCATCATACGTGCAGACCGCCACATTGTCAAGGCTAGCTCGATGTCAATCCGACTCATTCTTCCTGAGTATGCCCAATTGCATCTGGTAGCACAGATGATCAATATTTCGTTTTTCCCTGGTTGTCTTTCGTGGTGACGGTTTGGCTAATAAATAACTATACCCTGCCGATCATATCGACAGGGTATATTAACTGTTCCAAGAAATAATTTTGGCTGCCGGACAAGGGCTCGAACCTTGGACCTACTGATCCAGAGTCAGTCGCTCTTCCAACTGAGCTATCCGGCAGCACCAATATAGAGTAGCATATACAGCAATGAACGTCAAGATTTGGATAGAATTTGAGATAACATGCCTGAGTGGCGATATAGTATAATCTTCTCCTGTCTCGCATGATAGTGGCCGAAAGTGCCACAATAAATTTTACATCATGTTTGCAAATAGAAGGAATCTGAGCATTCAGTTTTCAACACAATAGTTAGTCCGGTATGTTGCCGAAAAAGCAAGCAGCTTAAGGAGATATGGGGCATTGGCAAAAATCGCATTTATTGGAGCTGGCAGTTTTCTCTTTACCAGAGACCTGGTACGAGATATCCTGACATTTCCTGCTCTTGCAGACACCACAATCGCTCTTATGGATATAGATAATGAACGATTGGACTTTGTCAAGAACGCAGTGGACACGATAATTGAATCCGGCAATTACTCGGCAAAGGTAATAGCCACGACTGACCGCTCTGAAGCGCTAAAAGACGCAGATGGGGTTGTTATTACCATTCTTCAGGGCGGGGTCGATGTCTTCAGAAACGATGTCGAGATCCCTATGAAGTACGGCATCGATATAAATATCGGTGATACGCGCGGGCCCTCCGGTATTTTTAGAGCGCTCAGGACCATACCGGTGATGCTGGATATCTGCCGGGATATTGAGCGCTACTGCCCGGGCGCAACCGTCCTTAACTATACCAACCCAATGGCAATGCTCTGCCGGGCAATGCAGGGCGCTACCAATGTAAATGTTACGGGCCTTTGCCACAGCGTTCAGGCGCTGGCGGGAATACTTGCCCGCTGGATTGGAGTTCCAGAGGGAGAGACTACATACCGCTGCGCGGGTTTGAACCATCAGGCATGGTATCTCGACTTCAAATGGAATGGTAGGGACGCATATCCTCTGGTCCGCGAAGCTATGAAGAGGCCGGAAGTATACAATGAAGAGAAAGTCCGAAATGAGATGTTTATCCATCTCGGCTATTATGTCACCGAGTCGAGCGGGCACAGCTCAGAGTATGTAGCATGGTTCCGCAAGCGGCCTGAGCTTATCGAGAAGTATTGCTCATCGGGTACCGGTAACTATGGTGAGCATGGTCTTATAGTGCGAAGATATGCTGAGCGACAAAACAACTGGCGAAACAATATAGAAAATGAGCTTGAAAAGCCGATAGACCTCAATCGGGGTAACGAATATGCT
Source organism: bacterium (assembly GCA_021371935.1). Lineage (NCBI taxonomy): Bacteria > bacterium. The sequence continues at coordinate 11,814 of JAJFVF010000009.1, read as the reverse complement.
GCCAGTATCTTCAATGCCACATTCGGTGACGGTGATCTCTTCGAGTTCAACGGCAATGTCCGCAATTTCGGGCTGATCGATAACCTGCCGGAAGGCTGCTGTGTGGAGGTTCCGGTATTGGCTTCAAAGCGTGGGCTCGACCCTATCCATATTGGGCCATTGCCTGCTCAGCTTGCATTACTAAATAACATCACCGCGCGATGTGAAGAACTGGCGGTCGAAGGCTCTCTTGCCGGAGACCCGACTATGGTCTTCCAGGCAATTCTATTCGATCCGCTAACTTCTGCAATCCTCAGCATGCAGGAGATCAGAGATATGGTAGATAAGATGTTTGAAGCCAATAAAAACTGGCTTCCACAGTTCAAGCATTTCAAATAGGTCTTAAGTAAGGAGATATAGGACATTGGCAAAAATCGCATTTATTGGAGCTGGCAGTTTTGTATTCACCAGAGGACTGGTGCGTGACATTTTGACATTCCCCGCACTGGCGGACAGCACAATTGCATTAATGGACATTGACAAGGAGCGTCTGAGCTTCATTAAATCTGCAGTCGACAATATCATCAAAGCAGGCGATTATCCGGCAAAGGTTGTAACAACCACGGATCGAGCTGAGGCTCTCAAGGGAGCGGACGGAGTCGTCATTACCATACTTCAGGGTGGAGTTGATGTATTCAGAAGCGATATCGAGATACCAATGAAATATGGGGTCGATATCAATGTCGGCGACACCCGCGGACCAGCCGGCATCTTCCGGGCGCTCAGAACGATTCCGGTGATGTTGGAGTTCTGCAAAGACATAGAGCGCTACTGCCCGGACGCTGTGGTGCTCAACTATACAAACCCTATGGCAATGCTATGCAGGGCAATGCAGGGTGTCAGCAGCGTAAATGTCACGGGACTCTGTCACAGTGTCCAGGGCACTGCCGAGATGCTTGCCGAGTGGATCGGCGCACCAAAAGACGAGATCACATACCACTGCGCAGGAATCAACCATCAGGCATGGTATCTCGATTACAAGTGGAACGGCAAAGACGCATACCCTCTATTGCGTGAGGCTCTCAAAAAACCGGAGATATGGAATACTGAGCAGGTGCGCAATGAAATGTTCAAACACTTGGGTTATTATGTCACGGAGTCCAGTGGACATAACTCCGAGTATGTCGCATGGTTTCGCAAGCGCCCTGACCTAATCGAGAAATACTGCACGCACGGCACCTATTGGAATCCAGGTCATCATGCGTATATACTTAATGAGTATCAGAAAGTTGCCGATACGTGGCGTGATAACATCAAAGAAGAACTGGCTAAGCCTGTGGAACTCAAAAGAGGTCATGAGTATGCCTCTCTCATCTTCAATGCTACGTTTGGTGACGGCGCTCTGTATCAGTTCAACGGCAATGTGCGCAATTTCAACCTGATAGACAATCTGCCGGAGGGCTGCTGTGTCGAAGTACCTGTGCTGGCGTCAAAGCGTGGTCTTGATCCCATGCATGTCGGCGCACTGCCCGCTCAGCTTGCCCTGCTGAACAATATCAGCGCACGATGCGAAGAATTGGCAGTCGAGGGATGCCTTGCCGGAGACCCGACCATGATCTTCCATGCAATTCTCTTCGACCCATTAACCTCGGCAGTTTTGAGTATGGAGGAAACCAAGCAGATGGTTGACGAGATGTTCGAGGCAAACAAAGAATTGCTGCCGCAGTTCAAGCACCTAAAGTAGGATAAACACTATTGCACAGGAGAAGGAAATGGCAAGACCTTTAAGCAAAATCGCCCCCGATTGGTGGGATTATACTACTATTGACCAGGCAATCCTGGATGAAGCGGCAAAGCTGACCATAGATGATATGATCGCTTTGTCCCGACCCGGATTCAAAGTCGTCTTTTATGACACTCTCGAGGAGTTCTACTGCGCCGAGGCTCTGGAATATATTGAGGCTTGGAAGCAATCTACACCAGATAATCCCGTAGGTATCTGTGGACCCATAGGCCCTACAGAGCAGCTACCTTTGGTTGCTCGTATAGTCAACTCCATAGGTCTAGACCTCAAAGACTGTCACTTCTGGGGAATGGACGAGTGGATAATCGACGGCAAAGAAGCTCCCGAAGGTCATCCTCTCTCGTTTGCCAAGGCGGACAAGGAACTGTGTTTCAATAGGATCAAACCTGAACTGGCTATGCCTGCATCCAATATGCATTTCCCTAAGGCCGACCCGGCGGAATACGTCAAGAGCTGGGAAGGAGTCAGGTGTGCGATTATGCAGGGCGGCCAGGGTGATACCAAGCACTGGGCGTTCAACGACCCCGTAAGGCGCGAGGGGGCTTATAAGGATAACCCGCCGACTCCGGAGGAATACCTGAAGCTTTCGACACGTGTGGTGGACCTGCATCCAGTGACTGTAATGCAAAATGCACGCACATCCGGCGGCGGAAAAGTAGACCTTGTACCGAATCAGGCTGTGAGTGTCGGACCCGTCCAAACCTGGAAAGCCGAGAAAATATCCATCTGGCAGGCGGGTATGCACGATAATCCCTTCGGTCAGAGGCTGACAGCATATATGATCGGTAAAAAGATTGCCGACAGCGCCGTGCCTATGTCTCTGCTGGCTCTGCACCCGAATGTGCAGTTCAACTACTTCCGGGGCGGAATCGGCAGATGTGAAGTAGAAATGCATTAGCCCGTATTATGCGTAAAGCGCATAATACGGGTCTCCGAGAGCATTATTCACGTTTCTCGTGAATAATGCGGGTTAGTGTATGAGTCCGTAATTGCGGGTAAAGGAGGTTGTCATGGAGTTTGACGAACTTATAGCAAAACGATACAGCGTGCGCGCGTACACATCGAAGCCTGTCGAAGACGATAAACTTCAAAAAGTGCTTGATGCGGCACGGCTGGCTCCAACAGCATGTAATATACAGCCGTTCAAACTGATTGTGGCTAAAACGCGCGGCAGAGAAAACGAACTCAGAAAGATATATAAAGCTGATTGGTTCGTCCAGGCTCCTGTTATCATCTGCGGATGCACGGTTCCATCCCAAGCGTGGGTTCGCAATTATGACAATAAGAACCATGCCGATATCGATCTCGCAATTGTAATGGACCATCTCATACTAGCCGCCACTGATCTGGGATTGGGCACATGTTGGATAGCAGCATTCGATCCTGAGGCAGCACGCGAAGTATTGAATATTCCTGATGATCTGGTCCCGGCCATATTCACTCCGTTGGGATATCCGGCAGATGTGCCCAGAGAAAAACATCGAAAAACACTCGATGACCTGGTAATTACGGGCTGAGTAAATCCTCAATAGCTCCCACTGCAATTCAGCCCATCTTGTGCCTGCGCCTGAGATGGGCTACTTCATAAGCTAAAAAGCTGTATATGCCGGCTATTACTATGTTTCGTCTAGCCCTTATTATGCGCTTCCCGCATAATAAGGGCTCCGAGAGCATTATTCACGCTCCCCGTGAATAATGCGTGCCAAACACCCGATCAAGCGGAAAATATGTTCAACACCATCAGATTATTGAACACTACAGCTTAAGCAATGTTAAAAATTCTTTGTGCTATATGAAACTCTGCTGTTAAATATAACAGTTTGGCACGCTTTTTGCAGAGCTTGCAATGGTCATTTGTAGCAAGAGGGGAGACGGGCAATGGTCAGGTTTGTATTATTCTTCAGCATTATGCTGATACTTAGTATGATATGCATTACAAACTCTCTGGCGTTGGAAGGGCCTTACTACTGCTACACTGAAATCGAAACGCAGTGCGGGGCAAGAACCGATTCGGGTCAAGCCGACCCTGGTCCTTACGGCAATTGGACTATTGAGGCCTCGGAATGTAAAGGCACAACGTCCTTAACGAGCGGATCCGAGTGGTGGACTTCCGGCTCCACTGGGATTATTATCAACCCAGGGACATGCATGGGTTGGAGCACCGCTAATGTGGACCCTGCCACAGGCACGATAGGCATTCGGACAGGTGCACGAAACTATGGAGGACCCACCGAGCCATACAGCATATATGTCCCATGGTTGGGTCATGATATATCTTATCCGCCGCCGTCGACCTGGGGGTATGCCTCATGTTATGCATACATGAGTCGTCTGGTGCAGGTTCAGTCGGATGGCACACTTTCGACAGGAGACATAGTAGATATTGAAGCAAATGCCACGATAAATGGCGAGTTTCAAAACGAGAACAATGCTGACGCGAGCAGCACCAGTGTTGATGCAGTTATGTTTGTATCCAAGTTGACCGAGGCAGATTTCTCTACATTCAACGGAGGGGCTTCCTATCTGGACTGGTCGGACGTAACGAGCATATATGAAATGGGAATGCAGGAGAGCTATCTCGGCTGCGACAGATACACGAACTATTCCACAACAAGTGCAGATGTCGATGGTCAGATGAATGTCGCAGCGCAGGCAGCGGTAGGTGATTATCTTGTCGTGGAGACAATGATTAAAATTACCGCAGAAGTTGAAAACTCTTTCAACGAATCAGGACGTGAAGCCTGGTCGGAGTTTGGAGACACCCTGACTTCTTCACTTGCAGCCAATACACCCGGCGCTCTGCTTACTCCCTATAACTTGTCGCAAGTTCCTGAGCCTGCCGGCATATTGGCAATAATGTGTGGTATTGTCGGTTTGGCAGGGTTTGCCAGACGTCGAAGTGCATGAGAATACACAATGCCTTTGGGATCAACTGGGTTACAATACCTTCATTGTGTTAGCAAGCAATGCCTGCTGACTCGTCAACACCCAGCATAATGTTCATATTCTGAACTGCAGCCCCAGAGGCTCCTTTGCCAAGATTATCCAGCCTTGAAATCAGCAAAATCCGATCTTTATTACCGAAAACAAACAGCTCAACCCTGTTTGTGCCATTACAGCCGAGTGTATCGATACTGTCTTGGTCGGCTGGCATTACCTGTATGAATTTCTCGTCTGCATAATATTCTGATAAAATTTCTGCCACATCGCTTGGTGTGACAACCCTACTTAACAGTCGCGGAATCAGCGGAATCGAGACTGTCATGCCATTATAGTAATCCGCCACAGTGGGAGTAAAAACCGGCGGGTTATCCAAGCCGACAACCTTTTGCATCTCGGGAAGGTGTTTATGGTTCAGTCCAAGTGCATAATGCTTTGGCGCTTTCGGGTCGGTTGTGGCTGTTTCATACTGCGCTATCAATGATCGTCCGCCGCCGCTATAGCCTGTAATGGAATGACATACAACCGGATAATCCTTTGGGACAATACCCTGACAAACAAGAGGATACATTGCAATCACGAATCCAGTTGCATGGCAACCAGGAACCGTGACTCTTTTGGCCTCGCGTATTCTTTCTCTCTGCTGCTTATTCAGCTCCGGCAGACCATAGACCCAGTCGGGATCGACTCGATGAGCAGTACTTCCATCTATAACGCGAGTGTTTGGATTTGTAACAAGAGACGCCGACTCGCGCGCTGCATCATCGGGCAGACAAAGAAAAACAACGTCCACCTCATTTAACAGCGCTCTCTTGGCATTGATGTCTTTGCGCTTGTCATGGTCAATCTTGAGTACCTCGATATCTTTTCTCACAGAAAGATAGTCGTGGATCTTCAGCCCGGTGGTTCCTTCTTGTCCGTCAACAAATATCTTATAATTCACCTGTTTATCTCTTAGCATTATCAGGTTTTGCGACTGGAGCTTCCGCGCGTTCGAGAGTCACGGCCACCACTTTGATATCGGGATTTTCTGGCAGCATTATTCCGGCCAGTATGCTTGATTCATCAAGCGGGACGGCATATTCGTATAGATAGCAAGGAGTGCCGACTTCATCGCCCCCATGACTGTGTCGATGCCTCGCGGCAAACCCGATCTTCTCGCCATGAGAAGGCCCTTTACTCCAATCGCTGATCTGCAGTGACACAGTCTGTGGGTTCTTTGCATAGTCCAGCGATATATCGCCGGATGTGTCACCACTGGTAGACGCAGCCAATATGTGCAACGACTTATATGATCCCGCCTCGAACGTCACTTTTTGACCGCTGCAGGCAAGTGCGCCGGAGGTGCCCGGAGTCTTGTCGGGATACATAAAGCTGATCCTGCCCTCGGGCTGATCCTGGCTCAGCCAGTTGTAGCCGGTCGGATAGATGCGCTTGACTTCTTTGGTCATGCCTGAGTCCGGGGGGATCATCTCGGATGGAAAACTCGAGCCCTTGCCGTCGAAATCGCCTGATGTCCTGTCCGTATCCGGGCTTGAGAGCGCAACATCACAAAGACCGCTTAAGTCAGCAAAAACCAACCTGCCACTCCTGACTTCCACGCTCACAGGCAGAATATCTCCACCACGGCTCAGCGGTCCGGCCGAAAGCCACTGATCATCTATCATTACATCCCAAACCAGCACATACTGGCCGTCATACTCAGGCGCTTTGACCTGAGCTGTGACCACAATCGGCCAGCCGGGCTGAATATTCTGCTTGATGGGGGTTGTGATGCCGTCCCAGAGCATTTCTGAGCCGTCCAGATAATACCAATGATATCCTATCTTTGTGCGCTTGCGGTCCCAGTTCTGCGCACCTGTATTGCGCACGACCACCTTGGCTTCATATGTCTTGCCTGCGTCGATTGTTTCCGGCAGGTCGCAGTCCACTATCCTGGGACCGTAGTCTTTCTCGTAAATATCGACAATGCGGCTTAATGTGCGGACGCCGTTTTCGCCCAGCCAGTTTTTGCCGTTATATATGTCGAATTGAAGCTGATAATCCCATTGCTCGGACTGATCGCTCGGCGTAATAGGCTTTTTGTTAGCCCCGGCAAGATTGAGATCGAACGAAAATTCTCCGACCTCGCCCGGTTTGCAGTCCTTGGTGAGTATGCAGCGCACAGTCTTGATCGGAACCTCCTCGCTGGAACCGTCATAATTCACCTTATAGAGCTTGCATCCCAGTTTTGCCGTACCTTTGAGCCATGGCTGTGTGCCGTCGTTGCAGACTCGAACAGTCACCGGATAGTCCTGGTTGGCAGCGAGCATCACCGGACCTTTGCAGGTAAGCCATGTCGCGCCCCATTCAGGAACCTCACCTATGGTCACCGGCACCACCAGCGGCTGGTCGCCAAGCACGCTGAGCCATTTGCCGTCTGACGTTCTGATAAGTTCGATGCGAAGCTCCCATTTGCCGTCCGCAATGGCGGTGCCCTGAGAGTTGACTGTGGCGATTCCTGCATCTATCGTAATGGTCTCTCCCGGCAGAACATCTTTGCCTATTGGCACACGCACCTTGCTCTCGCCGTAATATCTGCCGCTCTTATACCAGCGGTATGCCAGCGCATAGCCCTCGGAGACCCGCCATGGTGAGTTGCCGATGTTTTTGATCTCAAGCTCGGCCTGGGCAATCTGCTTGGAACCGAGAACAGGCGGCACGCTCACCCTGAGATACTGTGCGTCGAAGTCCTTATTGCCATGGAAGCGCTTTGAATTATTGGCCGTGGCGTCGGTGTATTTGCCGTCATATTGGCGCGAAGAGCAGATGTCTGTGCCTGCGGAGAAATCGTTCCAGGAGTCGCAGAGCACCCAGTTCGACTTCTTCTCTACAGCAGATGCCCACTGTTTGTCATAAAACTCGCCATTCATTCTGGAACACAAAAAGGGAATATTGGTTTCCAGCGTGCAATTATCAAATCCAGGCACGACCTTGCTCATTGCACCAAAATCAGCCGAATCAAATACCAGCGGGCAGCCGTAGTCTTTCTCAAACTGCTCGCTGCAGGATGCTGACAGCAAGGGGGGCATATCCGGTTTCAATAACACGATGGCACCGAGCTTTCCAGCGCCAGGTTTTGTGGTCTGAGCCTGCGCGCGGAAGTCATTCGGTACGCGATCAAAGAAGCTCTTTATAAAACCGTAAGCCTCATTTTGTGATTCATTGCCTCTCAAACAAAGTTCCGGAGCAACTCTTGGGTAAGGCTTACCCTCAGCCCTTAGTTCCTCAAGTGCGCTCACCAGGCAGTCCAGACCCTTATCAGCATATCCGGCACGGCTTGCAGCATCGCCGCTATATAACGGCGCAACAACATCAATGCCAGCCGCGATCATATCAGAAAGCTGCTGTTTATGCCACTGCACTCTGTCATAACTGAACCATGGCCCGGCATTTTCTATTGGAAAGTCGATAAGAGCGGGTATGCCGTCTGCTGCTGTTATGCCCGATACGGGTGCAGCTTTACGCTTGTCTGCCTGGTAGTTATATTCATACCTGGCTATAATGAGTGGCTGCACCGGAAACTTTGCCTCATATATAAAGCCCTCCGGTACGGGCATATCCATAGAGTATGATGTGTTCTTGTGCCACTCTTTATCTGCAATCACACCATTTATGAGCGGTGCACGGGAGATATATCGCGCCGAGAGTATCTTGTCCCAACTTGCGGTCGCCACGCCGAAGGAATAGTTGGCAAACACTATCTTCGACCACTTTGCCGGGTCGAGCACATCCGCCTCAGTTTTGACATTCTGCGAAAGGCTCACAAAGTCGTTGGGTTTATCACCATGCCTGCGGACTATTAAGTTGAAGCCCATCATATCGCCGGGCGAGAGCTTATTGACGTTCATCACAGCCCATGGGATTGCCATCTCCATGCTGTAGCCCTGGTCAATATCGTCACCGTTATTGAGAGTGCCCTGCACATTATTACCGTATTTGAACGTCCATATGGTCTCTGGTTCCAGCACACCAGAGTCACTGCCCGACCTGAACTGAGCGCCGCCCGCCGGTGAAACGGTCATCGAAAAACACGTAGGACCGATTTTGCTGAAGCGTTGCTCGCTGGTATCGACAAACACAGTGACGCTGTCGTCGCCGGTGACATCTGCATTTGGAGCCGAATGGGTCGCCCGAATATCAGGGCAGTCGACTGAAACGGCGACATAGAGATATGTGTCGTCAAACGTGGTGTAACACTTGACCTGATCCTTGATTGGCTCTTCTGCCACTGCGGGTAGCACAAGCACACCGGCCATCATCATGCAGACAAGCGCAAGAGCGAAAAACTTTCCTGACTTCATAAGCGACCTTCCTTGAGATATATTCCCCTTATGCTGGGGGATACGTCATATTTACCGAGACTTGAGATGGGGACTTTGCCCCCAATCCCCCGCAAAGGGCGCTGCCCTTTGAACCCGCCAGGAGCCGAGTGGCCCCTGGACCCCCATCTCGAACTTGATTGTCCCCCACAAAAAGGGGGACAATCAAGTTCGGGTCAGAAGGTCAAGGAAACCGGGTTTCCTTGCAGAGCCCAGAGACAGAGTCTCTGGTGGAAGTTTGAGGGTTTCACCCTCAATACAAATTCCGTTAAGCTGACATACACCCCGGCAGAAAGCGATTATTTCAATTTACGCACGAAACGCGCGATACGTTCGATTGCCAGCTCGATCTTTTCTATAGAAGTCGCGTACGAGCAGCGGATATGGCCTTCTCCGCACTCACCAAAAGCATTTCCCGGCACAACGGCTACTTTTTCCTCAAACAAGAGCTTTTCAGCGAACTCCTCTGAACTCAGGCCGGTTTCCTTTATGGATGGGAAAACGTAGAACGCTCCCCTGGGCATCAGGCATGTAAGCCCAGCATCGTTGAGTCCCTGTACTATCACCCGTCTGCGCTGGCTGTATTGTTCGATCATGCTCTCGCTGTCTTCGTAACCGTTCTTTATGGCTTCCAGAGCGGCGACCTGCGCCATCACCGGCGCGCACATCATGCCGTATTGATGGATCTTCATCATCGCCTCAATTATATCCGGTGAGCCGCATGCGTAACCAATCCGCCAGCCGGTCATTGCATATGCCTTGGAAAAACCGTTGAGCAGGATCGTGCGCTCGTATGCTCCAGGAATGGTTGGCACACACGTATGACGTCCGTCGTAAGTGAGGCGGTCGTATATTTCATCCGAGATTATGTAGAGGTCATGCTTGACTGCTATTTTGACGATCTGCTCCAGTGCATTGCGCGAAGCCACCCCGCCGGTAGGGTTTGTCGGGTAACTGATCCAGACAGCTTTGGTTTTTGGAGTAATCGCAGCCTCGATCTGCTCCGGTTCTACCGCAAACCCATTTTCCATATAAGAACAGACCGGCACAGGCACGCCTCCAGCAAAGCTGACACAAGGCTTATATGCCACAAAGCATGGTTCCGGTATGATGACCTCATCGCCTGGGTTTAGTATGGCGCGCATGGCAAGATCCATGCCTTCACTTACGCCTACCGTTATCAATATCTGATTGTCGGGGTTGTATGACAGATATTCGTGCTTGCGCAGATAATCGGCAATAGCCCGCCGCAGTTCGATGGTGCCGTAGTTGGAGGTGTAGTGAGTCTTGCCTCGCTCGAGCGAATATATGCAGGCCTCGGTTATCCGCCATGGAGTGTCGAAATCCGGTTCGCCTACCCCCAGCGAGATTACATCCTGCATTTGGGATACTATATCAAAGAACCTGCGTATTCCCGACGCAGGTGTCGTGCAAACGACTTTGGATATTGGTTTCATTGCTGCCTCTCTCAGTTTCTTTTATGCTCGATCATCAGTTGCCTGCTGACGATCAAGCGTCGACAACTGATGAGCGACTTATGGAGCGACGGCCAATCTGTCTTCTTCTGCTGCGGGTTCCTCGAAAATGTCACCGTCCATCTTATATTTTTTCAGCAGGAAACTGGACTTTGTTGAAAGGACTCCCTCAAGGGTGGAGAGCTTCTCCGCAACAAAAAATGCGACATCGCGCATGGTCTTGCCTTCGACGACGACTCTCAAGTCATAATCGCCCGAAACCAGATATACCGAATGGACTTCAGGATACTTATAGACCCGTCTGGCGACATCGTCAAAACCGACCCCGCGGGACGGGCTGACACGCACATCAATAAATGCGAAGACCTGTTCTTTACCCGCCTTTTCCCAGTCGATGATGGCCTTATAGTGTCTGATGATGCCGGCTTCCTCCATCTGCTTGATGGATTTTTCGATCTCCTCCTCGGTCTTGCCCAGCATCACGGCCATTTGCGCCGGGGAGGTACGGGCATCACGCTCAAGAATCTTCAGTATCTGTTTGTCCATAGCTGTTCCTAACTTTTATATTGATCAAAATATACCACTGAAGGCACGTCAGCGTCAACGTTCGCAAATGCGCGAGCAGTAGAAAAAATAAAGAAACTTTCCCCGCTCAGTTGGCAATGGCGGATTAGCGTGATATAATGAAAATGTAATTCATTCCTGTGATAGTTCTCCTGTTCTCAAAGAAGCTAACCCCGGAATATGGATAGAACATGGAGGTGTGCTCAAACATGAAAACCGCGATCAAATGCAACTGCGGACAACGTGTGCTTGCAAAGGACGTAATGCAGACAGGCTACTATCTTCGTTTGATTGGTCCCAGTTTTGTGTATGTCAAGTACCGATGCCCCCGCTGCAAGAAGCTCGGTGAACAGTTTGTAAAGCAGGAGGACTGGGAAGATGGAATCCTCAATGATATCCCGAGCGAGATCAAACCCGAAGATAAGCCAAGGTTTGAAAAGATGGGCAGAATAGACATCCACGAATGCATTGACGCGCACTTCGAGCTTGAGAAGCTAAGCAGTTTACGCGAATTCATAGATGCTATGGAAGAAGCAAAAAAATAATCTCTGAACTCATTTTCAATAAAAAGAGCGGCTGCCATATAGGCAGTGCGCTCTTTTTTGCTTAATAGGACCTGCCGCACATCTCCAGCCACAGTCGTTTGTCTTTGTCGATGCCGTAGTTCTGTCCGTCCGGCGACCATGCAAGG